>NZ_DAIOEU010000029.1:0-59808 GCF_036746095.1 Dyella sp. | reverse complement strand
CCATGTCGTTCTGCCAGCGCACGGAATCGAAGATGAAGAATTCCGGCTCCGGGCCAAAGAAGGCGGTATCGGCGATGCCCGTGGACTTCAGGAACGCCTCGGCGCGCTTGGCGATGGAACGCGGATCGCGACCGTAGGCCTGCATGGTGCTGGGCTCCAGCACGTCGCAATGCAGGACCAGCTGGGTGTGGGCGCTGAACGGATCGAGGTAGGCCGTGTCCGGGTCGGGCAGCAGCACCATGTCCGATTCGTTGATGCCCTTCCAGCCCGAGATCGAGGAACCATCGAACATCTTGCCGTCCTCGAACGTCGATTCGTCGATGGCATGGGCCGGGAAGGTGACGTGGTGGTGCTTGCCGAGCATGTCGGCGAAACGCAGGTCGACGAACTCGACCTCTTTCTCCTGGATCAGGTCGAGCACTTTCTTGGCGGACATGTAAAACCTCGATGATTCGTGAATTTAGGGATCGCGCGTGCTGTTAGAGCAAGCACCGTACCAACGTGAAAACACCCGGAACTTCAAATGATTGCATAAAAAGGGGTCATTGGTACCCACCCTGTTTGCACCATATGGGGGATTAATTTGCACTCATATGGTGCCTAGGTGGTTTCATCGCTAACCTGGCCGTACGAAAACGGCCAGGCTGTGCTGATCGACAGGGCCTAGCGCACTTCATTGATGCGAACGTGATTGCCGGCAGGGTCGCGGAAGGCGCAATCGCGCACGCCATACGGTTGCGCGGTTGGCTCCTGGATGACCTCGGCGCCGGTGGCCTGGATGCGTTCGAAGGTGCCGTCGAGATCCTGGGTGGCCAGGATGATCATGGCGTAGGTGCCCTTGGCCATCATCTCGGTGATGGTGCGGCGCTCGTCGTCGGTGAGGCCGGGCGTGATGGCCGGCGGCGTGAGCACGATCGACGTGCCGGGCTGGCCGACCGGACCGACGGTGATCCAGCGCATCCCGCCGTAGGCGACGTCGTTACGGACCTCGAAGCCGAGCACGTCGCGGTAGAAGGCCAGCGATGCTTCCGGATCGGTCTGCGGGAGAAAGGTGGAGTGAATGCTGAGGTTCATGGTGATCGTTCCCTGGTGATGAGCGGTGCGATCACTCTAATGACGGCTCGGGCAGCGGCGCTTCTCGATTCCTGATCGGGCGGGTGATTTGTTTGGCCACGCACGAAGGCATCCCTGCCGCCGCCTGCGCTTGCTGACGGCGGTAAGCGCTGGGTGACATGCCGACCAGTTCGGTGAAGCGCGTGCTGAAGGTGCCGAGCGAGGAGCAGCCTACCTCGAAGCAGACGTCGGTCACGCTGAGATCGCCACGGCGCAGCAACGCCATCGCGCGCTCGATGCGGCGTGTCATCAGATAGGAATAGGGTGATTCGCCATAGGCAAGCCGGAACTGGCGGCTAAGATGCCCCGCCGACATGTTCACGCCGCGGGCGAGCGCTTCGACATCCAGCGGTTGCGCGTATTCGCGGTCGATCCGGTCGCGCACGCGGCGCAGCTTCGCCAACTCGCGCAAATGCGGCGGTACTTCGGTGGGGTGGCGGGTCGTCTGCATGATTCACGTCAGGTCGCACTGGATAAGCTTGCCGCGGTTAACCGGCTGGCAAGGCAACACTAAGCTTTACGCTATATCGTTTTTGGCGTCGCGGCGGCGCCTTCGCCCATTCACCTGGAGTCTTCCACGTGCACGACCTCCTCCACGTCATCCTGCTCGGCATCATCGAGGGTATTACCGAATTCCTGCCGGTCTCCAGTACCGGCCACCTGCTGATTGCCGAAAGCCTAGGGCTCGGCGGCCGCTCCGACCTGTTCAATGTCGGCATCCAGGCGGGCGCGATCCTGGCAATTACGCTGATCTACTGGAAGCGCATCTGGGAGTTGCTGACCCAATGGCAGGAGCCCGCCAATCGCGCTTATCTGCTGAAGCTGCTGGTGGCGTTCCTGATCACCTGCGTGCTCGGCCTGGTGGTGACGCACTATGGCTTCAAGCTGCCGGAAACGGTGACGCCGATCGCCTGGGCCTTGCTGATCGGCGGTTTCTGGATCCTGGGTGCCGAAGCGATTGCCGCCAAGCAGGTGGATCGCCGCGAGGTGACCTGGCGGGTGGCGATCCTGGTTGGGCTGGCGCAGATGGTGGCGGGTATTTTTCCGGGTACCTCGCGCTCGGGGGCGACGATCTTCACGGCGATGCTGGCCGGTACCAGCAATCGGCCGGCGGCGACGGAGTTTTCGTTCCTGGTCGGCATTCCGACCATGTATGCGGCGACCGGTTATGAGCTGTTGAAGGTGCTCAAGAGCGGCGGCGCGGCGCACGAAGATTGGGGCGCGTTGATCGTCGGCTTCGTGGTGTCGCTGGTGGTGGCGTTCGTGGCGGTGAAGTGGTTGCTGGGTTATATCCGCACGCACCGCTTTACGTGGTTCGCGGTGTATCGCATTGCGCTGGGGGCGGCGCTGTTGTTGTTGATGCCAGCTGGGACATGAGGCGCCTCCTTCCTGGGAGCCTGTAAAACTTCAAAACCCCGTCACCCCGGCGAAAGCCGGGGCCCAGTACCTTGATTGGCCTTCAAAGTCGCCAGGCCCCGGCTTTCGCCGGGGTGACGGGAACAAAACCCATCAGGACGAAACGGGTTAAGGCAACACTGCCTTGAAGCACCCTCATTGCGCCAGCACCGGCTTTTCCTTCCGCACGGCCGGCAGCGGCGGGCGGAACGCCTCCACCACCGGCGCCATCGGGCAGATGTCCTCGAACGGCCGCTCGAACAGCTCGCGCGCCCATTCGATGAAGGCCTGCACGCGCGCGGACAGATGCTTCTTCTGCGGATAGACGATCCACACGTTCTTGCCTGTGGATACCGTATCGGGAAGGATCGGCTCCAGCTTGCCCAGGTCCAGCGCACACGCCGCCAGCACGTGCGGCGCCTGGATGATGCCCAAGCCGGCCATCGCCGCCTGGATCACCGACTCGCCGTCGTTGATCAGCAGATGGGCATTGACGTCCAGCTCCATGCGGCCGGTGGGTGTGTCGAACTGCCACAAGCGCGGCTTGCCATTGGCGTAGACGTAGTTGATGCAGCGGTGGTTCTTCAGGTCCTCGATGCTGTCCGGGTAGCCGTGGCGCTCCAGGTATTCCGGGGAGGCCAGCAGCACATTGCGCAGGTAGCCGATCTTGCGGGCGATCAGGCTGGAATCTTCCAGCTCGCCCATGCGAATGGCGCAGTCCACCCCTTCCTCGTTCAAGTCGTAGGGGTAGTCGCACATCATCAGTTCCAGCCGGATATCCGGGTAGCGGCGCTCGAACTCCGACAGCTGCGGCACGATCGCCGCGCGCCCCACCGAGGCCGACATGCCGACCCGCAACTTGCCCTGCGGCTTGCGGTGGGCATAGCCCAGCGATTCGGTCGCCTCGGCCAGATCAGCAAGGATCTCCTTGCAACGCGTATAGAACGAGGCGCCATCGTCGGTCAGGCGCAGGGCACGGGTGGAGCGGAACAGAAGCCGCACGCCGAGCTGTTCCTCCAGCCGGGATACGGCGCGGCTGACGCCGGAAGGGGTCATCCCCAATTGAGCGGCGGCCGACGCAAAACTTTTCGCTTCTACCACCCGGACGAAAGACGAAATAGCGGAAAAGTCTTCCATAGCATGTTCCAGAATATGGACTGCGGGCGATTATGCGCCCATTCATGACTGATAGTCACGAGTGGCTTGCGCAAGGAACGGATTTTCTAAACTGTACGGTGTACCCATCATTCGTTCCGTCGCAATCCTGCTGCACTGCGACAAGCCAAGTCTGGCACGGCAATAGGCGCCCTGTCAGCACAGGCCAAAGGATGGCCTGTCGCACATCAGGCATGGCAACCGCCTGATGTCGACGTAACCGAGCCCGGGCATCCGCGCGGCTCGATGCATCGGAAAGCGCAGGACTGCCCTTTTCCCTGCAACCGACAAAAATTGGGAGCGAGTGATGTTGAAGAAGACAATCCTGGCCGGCCTGGTCGTAGCAGCCATTGCCGGCAGTTGGGCACTGCTGGGCAGCCATGGTGGTGGCAGCGCTCACGCCCAAGCCGCACAAGGCGGCCCGCCCGAAGTGACCGTGGCCCCGGTAATGGTGCGCCCGGTCAGCGACAGCGCCGACTTCACCGGCCAGTTGCAGGCGGTCGATACCGTCGACGTACGCCCGCGCGTCAGCGGTTACGTCAATAGTGTGCTGTTCAAGGAAGGTACCGAAGTACACAAGGGCGACGTGCTGTTCGTGATCGACCCGCGCCCGTTCCAGGCCGAAGTCGATCGGCTGAGCGCCAACGTGGCGCAGGCGAAAGCGCAACTCGCACTGGCCCAGGCCAATGCCGACCGCGCACGCCGCCTGCTTGCCCAGCACGCGGTATCGCAGGAAGACGCCGACAGCCAGAACACTGCCGAGCAAAGCGCAAAGGCCACGCTGGAAGCGTCCACCGCGGCGCTGGCCACGGCCAAGCTCAACCTGGACTGGACGCAGGTACGCGCACCGATCGATGGCCGCGTCAGCAATGCGCACATCCAGGCGGGCAACCTGGTGTCGAGTTCCGACGTGCTCACCAGCGTGGTGTCGGTCAATCCGGTCTACGTCTATTTCGACGTGGATGAACACACCTGGCTGAAACTCGACCGCCTGCGCCGCGATGCGATCAAGAACGGCCGCACCCCGCGCATCGAAGCCACCATGGGCCTGTCCGACGAACAAGGCTATCCGCATGAGGGTCGCATCGACTTCGTCGACAACCAGGTACGTCCGGGCTCCGGCACGATGCGTCTGCGCGCCGTGTTCGACGAAGAAAACGGCCTGCTCACCCCTGGCTTGTACGCACGCGTGCACCTGCAGGCCGGTCAGCCGCGTTCGCGTGTGCTGATCGACGATCGCGCCGTCGGCACGGATCTGAGCAACCAGTTCGTGTATGTGGTGGATGGCCAGCACAAGGTGCAGTACCGCAAGGTCGACATCGGTCCGCTGTTCCATGGCCTGCGCGTGATCGATGACGGCCTCAACGCCGGCGACGTGGTGGTGGTCAATGGCCTGCAGCATGTGCGTCCGGGTGCGGAAGTGAATCCGCAGCAGGTGGCGATGGATTACCGGCTGGATGCGCAGGACAAGGCCTTGGTCGATGCGGCGGAGACGAATCCGGACAACAAGGATTCGCGCACGGCGCAGGCGGATGGCAGGAATGCGCAGAAGCGTTCGCAGGGCTAAGCAGTTTGCTTCTAGTGAGGCTAAGCGCCTACACGTCTCGGTGAACACACTATGCCGTCATCCCCGCGAAAGCGGGAATGACGGCAAGGAAATACATGGCTCCTCGCAAACGAGGAGCGCATTGAATTTAAGAGAACTTCAATGAAAAACATCGCACAGTTTTTCGTCGACCGGCCGATCATGGCCGCCGTGCTTTCGCTGATCTTCGTGATCGCGGGCAGCATCGCGGTATTCAAGTTGCCGATCAGCGAATACCCCGAAGTGGTGCCGCCCACCGTAGTGGTGCGCGCGAACTACCCGGGCGCCAGCCCGGAAGTGATCGGCGAAACCGTCGCCACGCCGCTGGAAGAGCAGATCAACGGCGTGGAAGGCATGCTGTATTCCTCCTCGCAGGCGACCAGCGACGGCCAGATGACGCTCACCGTCACCTTCGCGCTGGGCACCGATCTCAACAACGCGCAGGTGGAAGTACAAAACCGCGTCTCGCAAGCCTTGCCGCGCCTGCCGGAAGAAGTGCAGCGCCTGGGCGTGACGACGCAAAAAAGTTCACCCGACCTCACCATGGTGGTGCACCTGACCTCGCCGGATAAGCGCTACGACATGCTCTACCTGTCGAATTACGCGCGCCTGCACATCAAGGACATCCTCGCCCGGCTTGATGGCGTGGGCGACGTGCAGCTGTTCGGCGCCGGCGAATACAGCATGCGCGTATGGCTGGACCCGAACAAACTGGCCCAGCGCAGCTTGACCACCGGCGACGTGGTGCACGCGATCCAGGAGCAGAACGTCGCCGTGGCTGCCGGTGCGCTGAATGCGCCGCCGGTACCGGGCAATACCGACTTCCAGCTCAATATCCACACGCAAGGCCGCCTGAGCACCAAGGAAGAATTCGGCAACATCATCGTGCGCACCGATCCGGATGGCAGCGTGGTGCATCTGCGCGACGTCGCGCGCATCGAACTGGGTTCCAACCAATACGCCTTGCGCAGCTTGCTGGACAACCAGCCGGCGGTGGCGATTCCGATCTTTGCGCGGCCTGGTTCCAATGCAATCCAGATCTCAGACGAAGTCCGCGCGACGATGAAGGATCTGAGCAAGGACTTCCCGCAGGGCATTGAGTACCACATCGTGTACGACCCGACGGTATTCGTGCGCGGTTCGATCGAAGCCGTGGCGCATACGCTGGTGGAAGCGATCTTCCTGGTCGTGCTGGTGGTGATCCTGTTCCTGCAGACCTGGCGTGCGTCGGTGATTCCGCTGGTGGCCGTGCCGGTGTCGCTGATCGGTACGTTCGCGGTGATGTACGTGGCGGGCTTTTCGCTCAACGCGCTGTCGCTGTTCGGCCTGGTGCTGGCGATCGGCATCGTGGTGGACGACGCGATCGTGGTGGTGGAAAACGTCGAGCGCAATATCGAGCTGGGCTACACGCCGCGTGAGGCCACGCGACGCGCGATGAACGAAGTGACCGGGCCGATCATCGCCACGGCGCTGGTGCTGTGCGCGGTGTTTATCCCGACGGCGTTCATCAGCGGCCTCACCGGCCAGTTCTATCGCCAGTTCGCGTTGACGATTGCCATTTCCACGGTTATTTCCGCCTTCAATTCGCTCAGCCTGAGCCCGGCGCTCGCCGCCGTGCTGCTGCGTGGACACGATGCGCCGAAGGATCGCGTGGCGATCCTGATGGACAAGGCCTTCGGCTGGCTTTTCCGTCCGTTCAATCGCTTCTTCCATCGCAGTGCTGATCGCTACGTCGGCGGCGTGCGTCGCATCGTCGGCCTTGGGCCGGTGGCGCTGGTGGTATATGCAGGCCTGATTGCGCTCGCCGGCTTCGGCTTCCATCACGTGCCGACCGGCTTCGTGCCACAGCAGGACAAGCAATACCTGGTGTCGTTCGCGCAGTTGCCGGATGCCTCCTCGCTCGACCGCACGGAGGACGTGATCCGCCGCATGTCGGCGATTGCGCTCAAGCAGCCCGGCGTGCAGAGCGCGGTGGCATTCCCGGGCCTGTCGATCAACGGCTTCACCAATGCCACCAACGCAGGCATCGTGTTCGAGACGCTGAAGCCGTTCGAGGAGCGTCGCGATCCTTCGCTCTCCGCGGGTGCGATCGCTGCCGCGTTGAACCAGAAGTTCGCCACGATCCAGGATGCGTACATCGCTACCTTCCCGCCGCCGCCCGTGCAAGGCCTCGGCACCATCGGGGGTTTCCGTATCCAGATCGAGGATCGCGGCCAGCTTGGTTTCGACGAGTTGTACAAGCAAACGCAGAACCTGATCACGCAGAGCCGCAAGGTGCCCGCGCTGGCGGGACTGTTCTCCAGCTATCAGGTGAGCGTGCCGCAGATCGATGCGGATGTGGATCGCGAGAAGGCGAAGAAGGAAGGCATCGACCTGAATGACGCGAACGAAGCGCTGCAGGCCTATCTGGGCTCGCTGTATGTCAACGACTTCAATCGCTTCGGCCGCGTGTACCAGGTGAATGTATCGGCCGAGCCCGCGTTCCGGCATGAGCCGCAGAACATCCTGCAGCTGAAGACCCGCAACGACAAGGGCGAGATGGTACCGCTGGGTTCGTTCCTGACGGTGCGCCGTACCGCAGGCCTGGAACGCGTACAGCATTACAACGGCTACATCACGGCTGAAATCAACGGGGGTCCGGCGCCGGGCTTCAGTTCGGGCCAGGCGCAGGCGGCGATGGAAAAGCTCGCGCAGGAAAACCTGCCCAACGGCATGAGCTACGAGTGGACCGAGCTCACCTATCAGCAGATCCTTGCCGGCAACACCGCCATCCTGGTGTTCCCGTTATGCGTGCTGCTGGTGTTCCTGGTGCTGTCCTCGCTGTACGAGAGCTGGTCGCTGCCGCTGGCGGTAATCCTGATCGTGCCGATGGTGCTGCTGTCAGCGATTGCCGGTGTATGGCTGTCGGGAGGCGACAACAACATCTTCACCCAGATCGGCTTGATCGTACTGGTGGGCCTGGCGTGCAAGAACGCGATCCTGATCGTGGAATTCGCACGCGAACGCCAGCATGAAGGCATGACCCGTTATGACGCGGTGCTGGAAGCGGCTCGCCTGCGCTTGCGCCCGATCCTGATGACGTCGATTGCCTTCATCATGGGCGTGGTGCCGCTGGTGACCTCGCACGGCGCCGGGGCGGAAATGCGCCATGCGATGGGCGTGGCGGTGTTCTCCGGCATGCTCGGCGTGACCATCTTCGGCCTGATCTATACCCCATTGTTCTACGTGCTGATCCGCGCCGTGGTGGAACGCCGCGAAGCGCGCAAGAAGCAGCACGCATCCAACTTGCCCGCCTTGGAGGGGCATTGAGATGACTCGTCTTCTACGTAATACCACCTTGTTTGCGGCACTCGCGCTGGCCGGTTGCGTCAGCGTGGGACCGAACTACAAGGCGCCGAACACACCACCGGCCAACGTGCAGAACGTCGATACGGCGCGTGAAAGCAACGCACAGTTCCAGGCCACGTGGTGGAAGCAGTTCAACGATCCGGTGCTGGATGCGCTGATCCAGCGTGCGGCCAAGGGCAGCCTCGATTTGGCGCTGGCACGGGCGCGGCTGGCCGAATCGCGTGCGCTGCTCGGCACGGCGAAATCGGATCAGATTCCCACCCTCGACACGACGATCGATTTCCAGCGTGCGCGTGAGCAGCAGCCCGGCTTCACCACGCAGCGGGTGACGACCGATACGTATCAGGCAGGTTTCGATGCCTCGTGGGAACTCGATCTGTTCGGCGGCATTCGTCGTTCGGTGGAGGCGGCGCGTGCGGATCTCGGCGCCAGCGAAGCTTCCATGCACGACGCACAGGTAAGCCTGTTCGCCGAAGTCGCACGCAACTACTTCGCGTTGCGCGGTACGCAACAGCGCCTGGCGATTGCCCAGCGCAATATCGCCAACCAGGCGGATTCGCTGAAGCTGATCAATGCGCGGGCGCAAATCGGTACCGCCTCGGAACAGGACGTGGCGAGCGCCAGCGCACAGCTCAGCGCGGCCAAGGCGCAATTGCCGGTGCTCGATGCGCAGATTCGCAGCTACGAATACCGGCTTGCGGTGCTGGTGGGCGAGCGTCCGGGCGAGCTGGACGTCGACGTATCGCCGACCACGTTCAAGCCGATCACGACCGTGTTGCCGATCGGCGAGAACGGCGACGTGCTTGCACGCCGCCCCGATGTGCGCATCGCGGAACGGCAATATGCAGCCGCCACCGCACGCATCGGCGTGGCGAAGGCGGATTTCTTTCCGCATATCACGCTGGGTGGCTTCGTCGGATTTCTCGCCGGACAAAGCAATAATTTTGGCGGTCCTGCGTCGCGGGCCTGGTCATACATGCCTAGCATCACCTGGAACGGTTTGAACGTGGAACGCGTGCGTTCGAACCTGCATGCCAGCGAAGCGCGTGCCGATGCCGCCGAAGCGAATTACCGGCGCACGGTGCTGCAAGCAGTGGAAGATGTCGACAACGCTGTAGTCAACTACAACGCCGAGCACGCACGCGTGGAGCAGTTGATGGCGCAGGCGGACCAAAGCCGGCGTGCGGCCGAATTGGCACGTGTGCGTTATCGGGAAGGCGCGACCGGTTATCTGGAATTGCTGGATGCCGAACGCGTGCAGCTGTCCGCCGAAGATGCGCTCGCGCAATCGGAAAGCGCGATCGATACGCGCGCGGTCGCGTTGTACAAGGCGCTTGGCGGTGGCTGGCAAGCGTGTGACGACGCCAGCTGCTCGAACCTCGCCGAGGCACCATGACGTAAACCCACCATCCACCGCCGTCATTTCCGCGAAAGCGGGTGTCCATTCATTGGTGCACCGGAGCAAATGGATTCCCGCTTTCGCGGGAACGACGGCCATACATAGCGACGTAGGTTGCGTGAGGCGGTGAGGCGGACCCGAACCCCAACATCACCGCTCATTGGCATACCGTTGCCGTAATGTTATTCCGGTAAATCTCAGCGCTGCACCATCCGTGCAAACCACTCCCATCCGCGCACGCGCTCGGCGATCAGCTTCGCGCTGGTCAGCATCGGTACCGCCAGCAGCGCTCCTGGCACGCCCCATAGCCAGCCCCAGATCAACAGCCAGATCAGGATGGCGATGGGGCTCACGCGCATGCGTCGCCCCAGAATCATCGGCGTAATGAGATTGCCCTCCACCGCCGTGATGCATGCGAAGCACAGCGCGGGCAACAACGCGTCGGCCAGCACTTCGAAATGGATCAGCCCCACGAACAGCAAGGTGGTGGTGGTAACGATCGCGCCCACGTAGGGAATGAAGTTGGCGAACATCGCCACCGTGCCCCATAGCAGCGGATCGGGCATGTGCAGCAGGTACAGCATGCCGGCGGTGGCAACGCCGAGCGATGCGTTGATGAGGATGGTGGTAAGGATGTAGCGCGACACTTCGGTCTGGATGCCGCGCACGATGCTTACCGCGTGCCGCTTATAGCCGAAGCTCGGGGCGATCTCGACCAGCCGCCGCAGGATGAGGTCGCCATAGACCAGGAAGAAATACACCAGCAGCAATACGGTGAGCACAGCGGCCAATACCTTCGGTGCGCCGGCCAGCACATCCCACGCGCTGATCGCAACGTCCCCGGGATTTTGCGCCGACAGGGTGGGGTGGCCGTTGACCAAGGTCTGCGTGGCGCGGCTTGCCGCTTCCAGCGGGCGGGTGAGGTGTTGCAGCTTGGGAACAAAGCTGCGGATCTGCGACGGCGCGCTATGCAGCCAGCTCAGTGCGGGCTGGGTCAGCATGCTGATGCCGGCGACGATGCCCGCCATGAGCGTGACCATCAACACGCTCGCGCCGAGCCAGCGCGGTATGTGGTGGCGCGTGCCGCGCGCGACGATGGGGTTCAACGCCAGGCCGATGAAGGCGGCCAGCACCAGCGGAATGATCAGCGCCTTGACCAGGGTGACGGTGTAGAGCAGGGCGAGGATCAGCAGCGCGTTGAGCGTCATGCGGATGGCGCGCACATGGCCGCGCAGGCGATAGACGCCCCGCGTGGCCTGTTGCACCTGTTTCGCCCGGCCGGCGGAAACCCGCGCGGACGGCGCTCCGCGCGGTGTTTCATCCACGGGGGCCACACTGGGCCGCGCCGTGGGGTCGACGGCGGTCATGGTTCGTCGCTGTGGCTGGCGTAGGTGCCGTCGTCCATGCCCATTTCGGCGATCAGGCGCGTGCCGTACGCGACCACTTCCGCCAACCCGGCGCTTACGGAGGCGAGCAGCCCCGGCACCCTGAGCGGGCCTACGCCCAGGCTGCCGAGCACGAACCCCGCGCCGGCAGCGGCACCGACCGTCGCCAGTGGATGGTGGTAGCCGCGTTCGAGCAGGGCGGCGGCCGGCCTGGCCATTTCCTCGCGATGCCGGGCCACGCGCTGGCGCGCCTGGTCCACTCTGGCCAGTTGCTTGAACAAGCCCATGTCAGACCCCCTTGCCGGTATCGATATCGCGCTCGGCCTTGTAGAGCGTATCGCGCATGATCGCACGCCATTCCTGCCGCGTGCCCGGCAGGCTCATCCAATGCATGCAGCGGCGGAAGAGCAGGATGGTGCCAAGCAGTACCAGCACTTCCAGCACGGAGAGCACGGCCAGCGCCCAGATCCACGAACCCAGCCATTTGGCCAGCAGAAAACCGATCAAGCTGAGCAAGGTGAGCCCGAGCCCCACCCCCGCGATGGTGGCACCCAGGCCCGCTGCAAGCAGCCAGGACACGGCGCTGCGCGCCAATCCCAGTTCGGCCGCGAGCAGGCTCAGTTGCGCGCCGAACAGGCTGCGCACCGCGCGCGCGAGCCGGCCCAGGTCGTCGAGCAAGCCGTTCGATTCGGCTTCGCTGCCTGGCTTGGGCTGCGCATCTGCTTGGTTGTCGCGCACGGAATCGTGCATCGCCCGCCTCCGTGCCTAGTAACCGGCCAAGTTCAACGACGCAGGATGCGGCCGAGCAGCCAGCCGGCACCAAGGGCAATGGCTACGGCCTGCACAGGTTTCTCGCGCACGTATTCGCGTACTTCTTCCAGCCATTCGTCGGCGCGTTCCCTGGCATGGTCATACGCTTCGCGCCCACGCTCGGTGGCCTCGCTGACCTTGTCGCTGGCGCGATTGGCGGCGTGCGCGGCCTTGTCGGTGGCGTGATGCACGCGTTCTTCGACGCGATCGGCAGCGCGATCAAATTTTTCCTTGCTGCTCGCTACGGCATCGGAAGTGGCCTGTTTAATGCGCTCGGCGCCTTGGTCGATGCGTCCGTGGACGTTGTCGTCGTTCGTCTGGACTTCGTTGTTCATGACGTTGCTCCGTGAGATCAGAAGGTTCACTCTAACGGTTTGCCGCGCTGTTGGCTGAATCATTCCGCACATTGTTCAGCTGGCCCGGCGGAAAAAAGCGATCACCGCCAGCACCAGAAACAGCACGAACAGCAGCTTGGCAATCCACGTGGCCGTACCGGCTATGCCGGTAAAACCAAGCAGGGCAGCGATCGCGGCGATGACCAGAAAGACCAGGGCGTAGTGCAACATGCCAGCATTCCTCCTCGATCCGAAGGACATCCTGTCGCGGCCCGTATTCCATGTGCCATACAGCGTGCTGTGCCGGCGTGAAAATTGCTCTTTTCGGCTTGTTCTGCGAACGGGTACTCAGGCAGCCACGCCGGATTGAGGCGACGGGTGACGCTCAGCAAGATCCGCCGGCACGTGCCCGGCCGTCGCCGCGCACAGTTCCTCCAACGAGAACGCGTGCAGCAACGGCAAAGCCGGCGTGTCCAGCGCGTAAACGCGGACGTGGTAGCCGGCTAATCGTTTGTCATGACATGCAGTTTTGCCCCCGGACCGTCATCCCGATAAGCAGGTATGACGGCCACTGGGGTTATGCGATGGCGTTGAAACGTGCAGAGATGTAGTCGTCGCAGAAGCTGGTCATGTCCCAGCCGCGGATAAAGCCGCAGTGTCCGCCATAGGTGGCGATATCGAGTTCGACGTTGTTCGGCAATTCCAGTCTCTCGAACGCCGTGACCGGAATCACCGGATCATCGCGCGCGGTCAGGATGGTGGCCGGAATCTGCATCTGCTGGAGGATGCGGCCAGCTACCGAATAGCCGTCCAGATAGGCTTCGAGCGAACCGAAATCGGTATGGCGCAAGACCAGCGATTCGGTCAGGCCGCGCAGGTTCTGCTTCAATTCCTGCAACTCGAAGTACTGCACTTCCGGAAACGCTTTCTGCTTGGCGCGCAGCGAGCGCCGCCACTTGTTCATGAAATACGCCTGGTAGAACCATGGCGCGGATTCTTCCAGCGAGAACAGACCTTCACTGGGATCGATGATGGGACACACCGCCAAGGCATAGTTGAGCGGGATGCCATGCGCCGGCGCCTGCATCGCTACGCGCAGCGCGAAATTGCCGCCGAGCGAAAATCCCGCCAGCGCCATCACGCGGGCAGGCCAGCGGCGCGCGATATCGCCCAGCGCATGCACCACTTCATCGATGCGGCAGGAATGGAACAGCGCTTCGTTGAGCCTGTGGCTTTCGCCGTGGTCGCGGAAGTTGAGGCGGAAAACATCCCAGCCGTCTTCCAGCAGGCGGCTGCCGGTTTGCAGCACGTAGGTGGAATCGACACTGCCTTCCCAGCCGTGGAACAGCACGGCCAGGCCGCGCGCTGCCGATTGCCGTTTTTGCGGTGTGAAAGAACCGGTCAGGCGAATGCCGCTGCCACCGTCCACCATTACTTCCTGCGCACCATCCAGCACGCGATACGCACGGCGCGGCAGCAATGTGCGCCGCACGCCGCTGGAAGAGAGCATGGTTTGGATATGGCCGCTGGTCAGCGGCCACGGCGGTTGAAAGTCGCGTCCTTGCGGCAACGTCATGCAGCGCGATCCTCGAGCGCGGCGGCAATGCGTTCGCGCGACAGCTCCGCCATGCGGCGACGGCCGTCGGGACTGGCCGGTACCGGCTCCAGGAAATGCACTTCCGCATCCATCGCCGCGCCACCGAGCATGCGCAGGAAATTTTGCAGGAAGTTCTCGTTGTCGCGGAAACCGGCATCGATCTGCCGCTTGCCAGCGCGCACAAAGCGCAGCGCCACCGGCTGCACGGGAACTTCTGCATCGAGCGCCGCCTGGAAGATGCGCGCATGGAACACTTTCAGCACACCGTTGTGGCCGGTGCCGCCTTCGGGAAACACCGCCACGGACCGGCCGGCGCGCATGCGTTCCACCATCACCTGCATCACCGCCGCCAACGAGTGGTTGCTGCCGCGCCGATGGAAGATGGTGCCCCCGCTCGCCGCCAGCCAGCCGACCAGCGGCCAGCTGGCGATTTCCGCCTTGGCCACGAAGCAGGCCGCGCGCTGGCTGTGCAGCAGCTCGATATCGATCCACGAGGTGTGATTGGCGACGAACAGCACCGGATCGCTCAGCGGCTGCCCGACGCGTACGGAGCGCAAGCCGAAGACACGCATCAGTCCGGTGGACCACGCGCGGATCATGCGATGGGTGAACGGTTCGCGCCCGTTCTTCATGACGTCATCGCGGCGCCAGGTGAGGATGAACCCGCACAGCATGATGCCAAGCACTATGTGCACCAGCAGCAGCGGCACGCGCCACAGGTAACGCAGCGGGCGCAACAGGTCACGGTCGGAGGGGGTAACGGCGTCGATGCTCATCAGGGTGGTTAGTTTAGCGTTAATCGACCACGTAAACGCACTCTCCCGGCTGTCGCGTGTTGAACACAATGCTTGACCTTGACCCGAGGTCAATTCCTGAGCTCGACGCCGGTATGAAGAAACCAAATCCTAAGCTGTCCATCAGCGTTGCCGAATGCGCCCGCCGCACCGGCCCGAGCGCACGCGCCCTGCGTATCTACGAACGCGCAGGGCCGATCAAGCCATCGCGGTCGGCGAACGGTTGGCGAGTCTATGGCATGAGCACCTGGTGCGGCTCGACGCCATCGTGGTCCTGAAGGCCGGGGGCTGAGCCTCGCGCAGATTCGCGCGGCCCTTTCCAGCCCTTCGCCGCTCGCACTTCGCGAAGTGCTGCACATGCAACTGGACGTCTGGCGCAAACGCAGGATCGCCGCCGACGAGGGCGCAAGTCTGGTGCAGATGGCGCTTGCCAACCTTGATGGCCACGAGCTGTTATCGATCGACGATCTCTGCCAACTGGCCAGGGGATTGGAAATGCACAACCTTCAAGCCATACGCCGCGAGGCCTGGATCCAGCCGACCACGCAGCGTGGAACTACGACGCGTCGATCAACCACCGCGCCACCGAGCCGCCTGCGTTGCGCCTTACCACCCATGCATTCGGCGAGCACGATGCGCCGGTGGTGTTCGGCTGGGTGGTCGCAAGGCATCAAGTCGTTGCGGCGACGGCGGCATTCATGGCGGGCGTGTTGCGCGTGCAGCTAGGCAGCTATCCCACGCCGTTTGTCATCGCAGGTGCGACAGGTGTGATGGCAGCGTTCCTCGCATTGCGCAGTCGGCGCCGCGATGATTCGGTGCCGCTGCAGCTGGCGAACGAGAACGGCTGAATCACCGTTCCAGTTGCGTCAACGGCAAAGCCCCTGCCCGCTTTACCGTGCGCAGCACGAAGCTTGAGTTCACGTCCGCCACGCCGGAGGCATTGAGCAGACGATCGAGCAGGAAGCGCGAGAAGTGCTGCAGGTCCGCCACGTAGATGTGCATGAGGTAATCCATGTCGCCGGTGAGCGCGTAGCAACTCACGACCTCATCCCAGCCATTTACACGCTCTACGAAGCGCTCGATCACATCGCTTTCGTGGCGCGTCAGCTGCACGCGCACGAATGCCTGCAAGCCCAGCCCGACGGCTTCCGGATCGACCTGCGCGCTATAGCCGGTAAGCACTCCCTCCCCCTCCAGCCGTTGCAGGCGGCGCAGGCAGGCGGAAGGCGACAGGTTCACCCGCTCGGCCAGCTCCGCATTGGTAATGCGCCCCTCGGCCTGCAGCACGGCCAGCACACGCAAATCGGTGCGATCCAGGGTGACCATGCACGATATCTCCTGCCAAAACTCGTATGACGCATGATTATTGCGCGTATGGCGCTTTTCCGCACAACAACACAAGGAACATGCGCGATGTGGGACGTATCCTATGGATAACCCCGCACGTCCTTTTCGGAGCCGTCGATGGACACGTCCAGCCCCCCACGCCGCGTCGAACACCAGCAGACCGACCGTGGTTATGTCCCCGTCTACGCCACCGGCGTGGTGGAACAGCCGTGGTCCAGCTACAGCCGCACAGACCATGAGGTGTGGGACACGCTGTACAAGCGCCAGCGCGAGCTGCTGCCCAGCCGGGCCTGCCGTGAATTCCTGGCAGGCGTCGAACGCTTCGGCCTGGGCGACGGTGGCATTCCCAAATTCGCCGATCTCAACCAGGTGCTGGGCAAGACCACCGGCTGGGAACTGGTCGCCGTGGAAGGCCTGTTGCCGGACGAAGTGTTTTTCGACCACCTCGCCAACCGCCGCTTCCCGGTGTCCTGGTGGATCCGCAAGCCCGAACAGCTGGACTACCTGAGCGAACCGGACCTGTTCCACGACCTGTTCGGCCACGTGCCGCTGCTGCTCAATCCGGTCTTTGCCGACTACATGCAGGCCTATGGCCGCGGCGGCATGAAGGCCTTCGGCATCGGCCCCGAAGCGCTGATGAACCTGACGCGCCTGTACTGGTACACGGTGGAATTCGGGCTCATAAATACCGGCGAAGGCATGCGCATCTACGGCGCGGGCATCGTCAGCTCCAAGGGCGAATCGATCTACTGCCTGGATTCAGCCGCCCCCAACCGCATCGGCTTCGGCCTGGAGCGCGTGATGAACACGCGCTACCGCATCGACACCTATCAGCAGACGTATTTCGTCATCGACAGCTTCGAGCAACTGTTCGAAGCGACGCGGCCGGATTTCACGCCGATCTATGCCAAGTTGCAACAGCAGACGGCGCGCGCGGCGGCGGATGTGCTGGAAAGCGATCGCGTGTTCAATCGCGGCACGCGCGAAGGATTTGCGACCGACGCGGATACTTGATGCGCCAGTTGTCGCGTAGGACGATTTAGCGCAGGGTAACCCGATGTCTTCGAAGCACATGGCGGGGTTACGCTGTTAACCCAGCCCACGCGTTACGTCACCGCCCGTGTGCGTCCACCCACGGCTTGAGCAGCCCGATCCACAGCTCATAACCCGTGCGGTTCATATGCAGCCCATCCTCGACGAACCATTTCGGCTGCGGTTGGCCATCAGCCCCGAGCATCGGCGTGAATATATCGATATACGCCACGTTCTTCTGTGTCGTCGCGTAGTGGCTCACCAACTCATTAGCCTGCCTGATCTTCGGCAACAGTGCCTTGCGCGCCATGCTCGGTTTGATCGCGACAAAAGCAATCGCCACCCCGGGATCGAACGAGCGCACCTTGTTCACGAACGCCACGAAATCGTCGTGCACTTGCTGCGGCGTGTGGCCGTCATACAAATCGTTGTCGCCCGCGTACAAGACGATCGCGCGCGGATGGTAGGGCTTGATGATGCGGTCGGCAAAATAAGTGGAGTCGCTCAGCTCTGAACCGCCGAAACCGCGGTTGATGACGTTCACTTCGGGGAAGTCCGCCGCCACGGATTTCCAATGCTCGATCGACGAACTGCCGATAAACAGCACCGCATACTGCGGCGGTGGGTTGGCGCGATCGGAGGATTCGAACGCCTCGATCGCGGCATTCCACTGCGCATGATGGGTCTGCGCGACACAAGCGAAAGACGGTAGCAGGGCAAGCAACAGCGGCAGCAGGATCTTCATGATGTTCCCGCGAGGATCGTGGAAGTGGCGATCATAGTCCCGTGACGGACATCGCCAGCGCATCAACGGCGCTTCAATTCGCTCACCTCAAGAACTTGCGCAATATGCTGGCCATCCCAGCGATAGATCAGGTGCTGCGCCTGCACGCAGGGTGCAACCACGTCGGGATAGAACGCCGCCAGGCATTCGCCACCGCGATGACGCACGCTGTCGTACACGATGCCGTTGGAGCCTTCTTCAAGCAGCTTGCGCGCAAGCTTGATGCTGTCGGCGTAGCTGTCCGGGTCATGCGCCTGCATCCAGCCGCCGCGGATGTCGTGCAGCTTGCAGTCGATGCTGGTGCGGTAGCAACGCATCTCCGCATCGCATGCAGGCTCTGACGTAGCCGCAAGAAAGCGCTCGCGGTGGTAGACGGTTTCTTCCACGGCGGTGATCACGTTGCGCGCCGCATAAAACACGCCCCAGGTGCCGTCGGAAAAGCGGCTGCCTTCCGGATTCAGATGAGTGAATGCGGCCATCACCGGTGTCGAGCCAGGGCCGCTGATACGGCGATCCCGCGGCACCAGGCGCAAGGCATCCGCCTCTTCGCGCAGGCGCGGATTGGTCATCGCTTCGATGGCGAAGATTGCATCCATATCGGCCGGATCGGCAATGCGATCGAACAAGCCGGCTGGCGGAAAGCGGCTCGGCACGATGCGATAGGCATGCGCCCAGCGGATGCGGCGTAGGGGAGGCGTGTCGGTAGGCATGGCGTGGGCCGCGGCACATCACCGCAGCATCGTGTTCGTCCGTGTTCGACGTTGAGGGAAATGATGCCGGAACGACTTCTCGCCAACTGCGACGGTGCGCTTACCAGCCGCGTTGCGCGTCCAGGTATTGTCGAACGACGTACAGATCGGCCACGTTGCCCGACAGCATGCGATCCAGCGCCGATTGCCCGCCGAACAGCGGCGAGCGATTGGGTTTGTGCAGCCAGGCATCGGCTTGGTCGTGATTGGGAAACAGGATCTGCAGTGCCTTGTAGATGCCGAGCAAATAGCTGATGCGCTCCAGCGTATCGCGTCCCAGTGCACCGTCCTGGTGACGCTTCCATTTATAGAAGGTGGATTCGGGTGGTTCGCCCAGCAGCCGGCGCTGTTCGCTGATGCGCAGGTTCCAGCGTTCGGCCATGTTGAAAAAGGCGCGCAGGGCGGGGCCGCTCATTTCCTCGGCAGGGGCAAACCGATGATGGAGGGCATGGGCTGTCATGGCTGACTCTCCCGATAAAGTTTAAATGCATACTACTTCATCTGTGAAGTTCGTGCCAAGGCCCCCATTTATGGCTGATGCTTGGCGCAATCGCAGCCGGGATCCGGCTCCGGACCGCCTTCGGCAATAAAACGGTCGATGCGCTGCGCCAGCACCGGCAGCGGTACCGAGCCGATGGACAGCACCGTATCGTGGAAGGCACGCAGATCGAACTTCGGCCCCAGCGCCTTCTCGGCCTTGGCCCGCAAATCAAGCATCTTCAAATAACCCAGCTCGTACGATAGCGCCTGTCCCGGCCAGCTGATGTAGCGGTCGACCTCGTTGGCGATCTCGCGATCGGAAAGCGCCGTGTTTTCGGTCATGTAGTCGATGGCCTGCTGGCGGGTCCAGCCGAGGTGGTGGATGCCTGTATCGACCACCAGGCGGCAGGCGCGCCACATCTGGTAGGTGAGATAGCCGAAGCGCTGGTAGGGCGTCTTGTAGATGCCCATCTCGTTGCCGAGATATTCCGCGTACAGCGCCCAGCCTTCGCCATAGGCGGAGATGTAGCTGTTGCGGCGGAACGCGGGCTGGTCGTGCTGTTCTTCGGCCAGTTCCAGTTGCAGGGCATGGCCGGGATACGACTCGTGCAAGGTCAGCGCCGGCATGTTGTAGAGCGGGCGCGATGGCAGGTCGTAGGTGTTGACCAGATAGACGTCCGGACCGCCGCGCCCGGAGGTGTAATACGGCGCGATCGCATCCGGCACTGGCTCGATGGTGAAGCGCGAACGCGGCAGGTGGCCGAAGAACTTGCCCAGCTGGCCATCCACTTCCTTGGTGACCCACGCGGTCTTGTCGAGCAGCTCCTCTGGCGTCTTGGCGTAGAACTGCGGGTCGGTGCGCAGGAAATGCAGGAAGTCGGCGAAGCTGCCCTTGAAGCCGGTGGCATGCAGGGTGTCGAGCATCTGGGCGTGGATTTTTTCCACCTGCTCCAGGCCGATCTTGTGGATGGCGTCAGGGTCCAGATCGAGCGTGGTGTATTCGCGGATCTGTTGGCGGTAGTAATCCTTGCCGTCGGGCAGGGCTTCCGCCGCCAGCGTGGTACGCGCTTGCGGCACATATTCCGTGCGGAAAAAAGCGAGCAGCTTTTGATAGGCCGGAATGACGGCGCGGTTGATCTTTTCGCGCGCGTCCGCCTGGATCGCCGCCGCCGTCACCGCTGGAATGCTCGATGGCATGTGCTGCAGCGGCTCATAGAAAGAGGTTTGCGTGGGGTCTTTCGCATCGGCGACGGCCGCGATGGAAACATCGCGTCCTGCCAATACCGCCTTCGGCACGCTGAAGCCGCGCTTCAAGCCCGCGCGCATGTTGGCGATTTCCTGGTCGAAATACGCGGTCACCTGGCCCAGTCGATCGACATACCGGCGGTAGTCGGTCTCGTTATGCAGCGAATCGGCGCCCAGGTCGCCGTCGAGTTCGCTCCAGAATGCCGAGTCGCTGTTGAACGGCATCTGCCATTGCTTGAACTGCTGGTCGGCGATGAAATTGCGGATCTGCTCGCGATAGATGGCGTAATTCACCTGCTGCGCGGGCGAAAGCTCCTTCGGGTTGATCGCCTCCAGCTGGCTCATGACTTTTTGCCAGTAATCGAGCCGCTCTTGTTGGCGCCTGGCATCGACCTGGTCGAGGCGGCCATTGTTCGGCTGCCCTTCGCCGGAAGCGCTCACACCGGCCTGTCCGGTACGCCAGGCCCATTCCTGCTCGTAGAGATGCTTGAAGCGTGCGTCCGCGCTGGATTGTTGTGCGAAGGCCGGCACGGTCAGCAGCAAGCCTGTGACCATGCAACCGATACGGATGGCGTGTTTCACTGCGTTTGATTCCCTGTGGAAGACATGGCGGCCATGGAAGCCGACACGGCATCTTCCACGCTCCAGCTGTCCAATGCCTGTGACGAAAGCTGGGGCAGGGCGGCGCGCAGCAGCAAGGCGCGTGTTTCATCCTTCACGCGGGCCACGCGCAAGGCGACACCGCGCGCCTGCAACCAGCTGGAAAAGTCGCCCAGCGATTCGAGCGCTGTGCTGTCCAGGTCGGGCGATGCCTCCAGGCTCAACACCACCTGCTGCACGTCGCTGCGTGCTTCGATCTGCTTGCGCGCAAGCGCCATGACGGCTTCGGCATTGGCGAAGAACAGCGGTTCTTCCGGGCGCAGGATCAGCATGGCCATCGGTTGTACCGCCTTCGGGTGCTGCGCGATGTCGACGAAATCATGGCTCCCGGCAAGCCGGCCAAGCACACTGACGCGCGCCGAAGCGAGTTGGCGCAGCAGCAGGACCAGGCTGAAAGCGATCGCGAATAGCAAGCCATTGAGGATGCCCACCGACAACACCGCGACCACCGCAGCCAGCGCCAGCAGACGATCACGCTTCCATTGCAGATACGGGTGAAAGACCGACAGGCGCCACGACTTGCTTACCGCATGAATCACAATCGCGGCCAGCACGGCGAGCGGAATGCGTTCGATCCAGCGCAACAGCAGCAACACCATCAACAGCACGGTGGCCGCGGCGATCAGCCCTGCCAGCTTCGATTGCGCGCCCGCCGCTTCATTGGCGGAAGTGCCGGAATAACCCGCGCCCACCGGCACGCCCTGGCACAAGCCGCTCAACACGTTCGCCACACCCAGTACCAGCAGGTCGCGATTCGGCGACCCCGTGTCGTTGTGCTTCAACGCAAAACCGCGGATCGAGCTGTACGACTCGGCATACAGGATCAACAGCAAAGCGGCCGCCAGTTCCGCGCTCGGCAGCCATTGGCCGCTGGATGGCCACATCGGCATGCCGATGCTCATCTGCAAATGGATTGCCCCGGTAAGCGGTACGCGATGTGCCGCCAGCCAGTCGGAAGCGGCCACGCCCAGTGCAATCACCAGCAAGCTGCCCGGCAGGCGACGCAAGCGCTCGCAGGCATACAGCACCAGCAGCGCGAGCACTCCTGTGAGCAAGGTCAACGCGTGAACCTGCCCGGAGGTGCGCACCAGAGTCACTATCAGCAAGGGCACGAAATCGCCGCGCAAATCCGGCCAGCCGCCCAGATGCGGCAGTTGCTTGAGCGCGATGACGATCGCCAGCCCGAACGTGTAGCCGCGCAACACCGGCCGCGCGATCAGATGCGACAGGCCACCCAGGCGCGCGGCACCCGCGATGAGGAAACATCCGCCACCCAACAGCACCAGCGTGGCGGCTACTGCGACCCGATTTGCGCCTCCGCCGGCCAGCAAAAGCGTGCCCGCTGCCAGCACCGCTGCCGAGGACGATGTGGACGAGACGATCGCGAAACGGCTGGTACCCAGCAATCCATAACAGACCAGGCCGACAAACAACGCCACCACACCCGCTTGTGGCGGCATGCCTGCTATCCCGGAGTAAGCAACAGCCTCCGGTAACAGCAAACCCGCGATCCCCAGGCCGGCCAGCACGTCGGCGATGCGGGCCGACGAGGTGGCAGCGCTCATGGGATCTTTCCGCTCCAGCCAGGCAAATAGGCAGCTTCATGCGAATGGGCGAGCAGCAGGGCGTCCTGCAACAGCTTGGGCGTCACGCGATCGCCCTTGAGTTTGAGGTTGCGCCGATAGAATTCCGCCCACAGGAATTCCGAATAGGGCGTGGCGTCTTTGGCATAGCCGCCGCCAGTGCGCACGCGCGCAGCCAGGGCGCGATAAGGATCATCGGCCAGGTCGGTGAGGTTGCGCGGAATCGCGTCGTATTCCTGCCGCTGGCCGTGTTCGTTGTACGGATGCGCCCAGCGGTTGAATTCCATGGTGCGCCAGAACACGTCCGCGTCCAGCCAGGAAAAATCGCGCTGGATCATTACCGGCACTGCCTTGACGCCTTCCTCGCACAGGGCAAGGCCAAGGTGATGGTGATCGACGATGAAGACCTGATGCTTCGGCCCCAATACGCCGGGAAACCAGTGCGCGGCGAGCAGCTCCTTGCGTTTCTTCTTGCCTACCTTTTCCCACTGCGCGCGTTTCTCCGCTACTTCCGCCTTGCCCACGGTCATCTGGGTAGGGCGCAGCTTGGCCGGCGCAATCGACAACAGAGGATGACGCACGCCTGACGACATGGGGATGCTCCTGCGATGGCCCTGGTTGGCGCAGGGTAGCGTAAGAGCACAGGCGTTGGTTGAGCTATCCCGCACTGATCCCCATGGCACTCACTTGAGGTGGGACGCTCGATGTTCGCGAGGAACTGTTTGCTCCCCAGCATGCGGGGAGGGAGAAGATCACTGTGAGCGTGACGTTTCGTGGCTGGAATTAGTGCATTGACGCTAACCAAACCTACTCAAGGCCCGAGTAATAGCCGCGCATCGCCTGCATGTAGGAACCCAGGTCACGATCCGGCGCGCTCTGGAATACCTCGCCGGTCTTGTCCATGCGGTCGATGCGATCCGGCCGGAAATTGCGGAAATCCTTGCGCAGCCGGCACCAGGTGCCGAGTGTCCACTTGCCGCCCCAGAACGCCAGGCATAGCGGTTCCACCTCGCGTTCGCTGGCGCGGCCCGCCTCGTCTTTGTAGAGCAGGCGCAACACATGCTGCGCTTCGATCGCGGCGTGCAATTGGTCGATGCGTTCGGCAAACGCGGTGGAATGCTCGTCACGCCAGATCGGTGCGTAGATGCGCGTGCGTGACGAACGCTCGCGCAGTTCCGGCGGCAGCACCGCCTCGATCTTCATCAGCGCGGCTTGCGCGCCGGCAGCCAGTTTCTCACCTGCGAACGCACGGACGAATCGCGTGCCGACCACCAGTGATTCGAGCTCTTCGGCGGTAAACATCAGCGGAGGGATGTCCGAGCCCTTGCGCAGCATGTAGCCGACGCCGGCCTCGCCTTCGATCGGTACGCCCGAGAGCTGCAGGTCCGCCACGTCGCGATAGACCGTGCGCAGCGATACCCCCAGCGTTTCCGCGAGCTGGCGCGCCTGCAGCGCGGTACGTCGACCGCGCAGGGCATTAATGATGAGGAAGAGGCGGTCAGCACGACGCATCCATGCATGATCGCCCAGGTTGAGCTTGCGGGCCAGCGTCCGAAGTCATGCAGGCCCGTCGCAACGGGTGAGACATGGCTATGCGCGACGAATGAAAACATGCCCATGGCCATCGACCATCTCACGCAGCCTGCTGCGCCAGGAATTCAGCATCGCGGGCGGCGACGCGCTGCATGGCCGGGCGCGTGACCACGCGATCGATATAGGCGCGGATCTGCGGCGTTTCCGGCACCAGCTTGAACAGGGTAGTCCAATGCAAAGCGCCGCCCCATAGCACGTCCACCGCGGTGAACCGCTCGCCGAGCATGTACGGCCCTTTGGCCAGTTGCAATTGCAAGGTGTTGACGACATCGTCCCAGGTGCCATAGGGCGACGTGGAAGGTGGCGCCGGTTCGCGATTGAGCGAGCGATCGACCAACGCCGGCTCGAAGCACGAGCCATAGAACACCAGCCAGCGCAGATAAGCACCACGCAGCGGATCGTTGATCGCCGGTGCCAATCCCGCCTCCGCATACAGATCGGCCAGATACATGAATATCGCCGGCTGCTCGGTAATCAGCACGTCGCCATGCCTGATCGCGGGTACCTTGCCCATCGGGTTGATCGCCCGATAATCCGGCTGGCGCGACTGGCCGGCCTTGAGGTTGACCAAGTGCAGTTCGTAATCGGCATTCAATTCTTCGAGCAATGAAAACGTGCCGCCCGAACGGCTGTTGGGTGCGTGATAAAAAGCGATCTTGCGATTCATGTCGTCACCTTTGAACTGGAGGTTTATAGATGCCGCGTTTCAGCCGGCGCGTTTTGCCAGTTGTTGTTGCGGCCATCGGAAAAATGCATCGGCGCCTCGATAAGCTCCGCCGGTTCGACGTCGTCCAGGCAGAACACGTTGACGAAGTAGAACTCGCCGCCGAGCACGTCGAGATTGCCCTTGCCGAACGGCCGGACGCCGCAATGCTTGCAGAACAAGTGATGCATGCTGTGGCTGCCGAACTGATAGTCGGAAAGCTCGTCTTCGCCACGGATGAGCCGGAATGCATCCGGCTTCACGATGACGCCCCACTGCCGTGCCTTGCTGCAGATGGAGCAATTGCACCGTCCCGTGCCTTGGGTGAGGTCGATATCCGCTTCGAGCTTGACTGCGCCGCAATGGCAGCTGCCGTGATAGGTCTTTTGCATGACGATTCCCGAATAGTGGATGGGTTATGCGCCGCTCAAGCCACCCGACGGTTCGTCCGTCGAGCGCATGTGCAAGCTGGTGGAAGCAGCGGCCGGCATGACCAGCACGCGCTTGCGTTGCGGATCGAACGCCGGTGTGAGTTGCACGATCCGGTCGCCCTTTTCCGGTTTCTTTTCCTGCTTTTCCTGTGGCACGGGCAGGCAATATTGGCCGTCCATCAGCAGGCCTCGCAGATACATCGGCCGGTACGCGGCCAACACCCGATCAATGAAGCGATTAGTGCTCATCACCTAACCCCTTACGCTGCGCGAACGACTTCGATGGGTTGGCCGGCAAACCACGGTGGCGGCACGGCATGCTTGAACAGGCGATACCAGTGTTCGCGGTCGCTGGTGTTGTACAGGTCCAGCGTGTGGATGATCTCCCGCGCAAACTCGATGCTGCCCAGGTGGTTGGCCGTGATGACGCCGCCATCGCTCACGGCAAGTACGTTGGCGTCGTACTGATCGTGGCCCGTGTAGGCCGGCGCTTCGCGACCGATCTGTGCCGGCCAGTTGCCGGTGTGGCGGCAATGGTCGAGCAAACCGGCACGCGCCAGCACCGGCACGCCCTGGTCGATGGCAGCCACCGGTGCACCAGCTTCATAGACGCGCCGTGCGACGGATGCCGCCTGTGCAAGCTGCGTGGACAACCACAGGTGCCCACCTGGCAGGATCAGCAAGGCGGCGGCATCCAGATCAAGCTCGTCCACACTGACGTCGGGCAACACCTGCAAGCCGCTCATCGATGTAACTGCATCGCGCGTGAAACCGGCGCTACGTACTTCCCATTCCCCCGGGCGGCGGATTTCAGCCAGGGCCAACGCCACCTGCCAATCCGCAAACCCTTCGAACACCAGCACATATATCGTGTCGCGCATGATCGTCCCTCCTTTTCGATGGTGGGAGCTTGCGCCCCTGCTACTGCCAGCGTGTTGTCAGCAGGAGCCTGCGGGCCGGTTCAGCCCGTCGACTGGCTTCCGCAAGCCTGAGTCGTGACAATGGCGGCCCCTTTTCCAGCAGGTTCGCCATGAAGCCCATCTCGCTGATCCAGTTCCTGATCGAAGAACGCCGCGCCGGCCACGTCAACGCCGAACTCACCTTGCTGATCGAAGTGGTCGCGCGTGCGTGCAAGCGCATCGCGGTGGCCACCAACAAGGGCGCCCTCGGCGGGGTGCTGGGCGAGGCGGGCACCGGCAACATCCAGGGCGAAGCGCAGAAGAAGCTGGACGTGATCTCCAACGAAATCCTGCTGGAGGCCAATGCCTGGGGCGGCCAGCTCGCCGCATGTGCATCCGAAGAAATGGAAGATCCGCAACCGATTCCCGACATGTATCCGAAGGGCAATCACCTGCTGCTGTTCGATCCGCTGGATGGCAGTTCCAATATCGACGTGAACATTTCCGTCGGTACCATTTTCTCGGTGCTGCGCTGCCCGGATGGCGTGACCCATCCCAAGGCTGAGCACTTCCTGCAACCCGGCACCACGCAACTCGCTGCCGGTTATGTGGTATATGGCCCCGCCACCGTGCTGGTGCTGACGTTCGGGCACGGCACGCACGAGTTCACGCTGGATCGCGAAGTGGGCAGCTTCACCCTCAGCCGTCGCGATATCCGCATTCCTGAAGAAACGGCCGAATTCGCCATCAACATGTCCAACCAGCGCCATTGGGAACCGCCGATGCAGCGCTACATCGGCGAATTGCTTGCCGGCAAGGATGGCCCGCGCGGCAGGGATTTCAATATGCGTTGGGTGGCCTCGATGGTGGCCGACGTGCATCGCATCATCACCCGCGGCGGCGTGTTCTTTTATCCGCTGGATGCGAAGATCAAAAGCAAAGGTGGCAAGCTGCGCTTGATGTATGAAGCCAATCCAATGGCCTTCATCGTCGAACAAGCCGGTGGCGCCGCCACCACCGGACGCGAGCCCATTCTCGGATTACAGCCGACAGGCTTGCACCAGCGCGTGCCGGTGTTTCTCGGTTCGAAGAACGAGGTGGAGGTCGCGACGCATTACCACCTCGAGGCCGATGGCGCGATGTCCTGATCGTCGCTTTTGTAGGTTGGGGTGAGGCAACGCCGAACCCCAACATTCCCGCACTTGCAGGTCCCGTTGGGGTTCGGCTTCGCCTCACCCCAACCTACAAAAGGAGCAACTACGCGGCGGCTTCACCGTAGCGGCGCTGGCGCATCCACTTGGTGACGATCCATTTCTCGCCGCGCGTCACCGGCGAGCCACCATGCAGAGTGAGCTTGTCGAGCTGGTTCTGGCTGTTGGTGTACTCGAAATAGACGGCTGAACCTTTTTTTGGCACCACTTCCATGCCAATTTCGGGAAAGATGGTGGTGCCACCCTCTTCCACTTCGTTCAAATACATCACCATGGTGGAAACGCGCTGGCCGCCGATGGTCATCTGCACCTGGCTGCCGGGATCTTCCGGCGGAAAGTAATCGAAGTGCGGCTTGTATTCGCCGCCAATGCCGTAGTGCAGGATCTGCAGGCCTTCGCCGTTTTCGACTGGCCAGTTCATCACTTCGGAAATGCGCCGATCCAGGCGCGCGATGAAGGGGTCGGCATTGAGGGGGAAGAAGGTGCCTTCGCTGCTGCGATCGGAGATGACTTCGTGCTTACCGGTAAGCGGATCGACCGTGGTGGAACGACGCATCTTGTCGGCGGAGCGGCGGATCAGTTCATCGCATTCTTCTTCGCTCAACACGCCGTCGAGCACGGCGATCATCGGACGAATCACGCGCGTGACCACACGCACGTCGCGATCGGAAGTACGGATCAGGTTGCCGGCGTGGAGCCGCGGCTTTTCATAGACGTAGCCGACGGCAGGTTGGGCTTGCGGTTGCGGCTTCGTCGTTGCGACAAAGGGACCGCTCATGACGCCGTTGACCGCTGCGCGCGCGAACACCGGATCGAAATGATTGCGCACCATGTCGTCGATCAGCGACTGCGGGGCACAGCCGCGGGAGAGGTTTTCCTGGATCCAGTTGTGCCATTCGGGCGGCAGGTGCGTCATCGCATTCATTGCAGAGTCCTCAGGTCTACAGCGCTGTCGTTCGGTAGCGGTCTGCGCCGCCGATGGTCGCAGGGCGGCTCGGTGGCGATTGTGAACCTGTTGGCCCGATCAGTGCGAGAGGAGAAGCCCCTCTCCCGAAGGGAGAGGGGAGCAAGCCGGTCACGCCAAGCCGTGGCTGCGCAGCAGGGCTTCCGGTTCCGGCCTGCGGCCGCGGAACGCAATAAAGCTTTCGATCGCCGGCCGGCTCGCGCCTACCGCGAGGATTTCGCGGCGGAAGCGCTCGCCGGTAGCCGGATCGATCACGCTCTGCCCGTCGCGCGCGCGTTCCTCGAAAGCGCCGAACGCATCCGCGCTCAGCAACTCCGCCCACAAGTAGCTGTAGTAGCCCGCCGCATAGCCACCCGCGAAGACGTGGGTAAACGCATGCGGAAAACGCTGCCATGCCGGCGGATGCAATACGGCCACCTCATGGCGCGCCTGCTCCAGCACCTCGAGTGTGCGTGCTCCCCTGGCGGGTTCGTATTGAAGATGCAACAGGAAGTCGAACAGCGCGAATTCGAGCTGGCGAACCAGGAACAGGCCGGCATGGAAGTGCCGCGCCGCGAGCATGCGTTCGAACAGTTCGTCGGGCAGGCGCTCGCCGGTTTCCCAATGCCTGGCAAACATATCCAGCGCTTCGCGATTCCAGCCGAAGTTCTCCATGAACTGGCTGGGCAGTTCCACCGCATCCCATTCCACGCCGTCGATGCCGCCCACGGAAGGCAGCGGCACCTCGGTCAGCAAATGATGGAAGCCGTGACCGAACTCATGGAACAAGGTCAGCACGTCGTCGTGCGTGAGTAGCGCGGGGCGGCCTTCGGTCGGCGGCGCGAAATTGCAGGTGAGGAAGGCCACCGGCAATTCCAGATGCGTATCGTCGTCGAAGCGTGCACGGCACACGTCCATCCATGCACCGCCGCGTTTGCCGCTGCGCGCGTAGAGATCGATATAGGCGCCGGCAAAGATGTGTCCGTCGGCATGGGCGACGTCGTAGTAGCGCACGTCCGGATGCCACACGTCGATGCCGTCGCGTGGCTTCAGCGTGATGCCGTAAAGCTTCTGCACCAGGCCGAACAAGCCGTCGATCACCGCCGGCAGGGGGAAGTACGGCTTGAGCTGTTCCTCGTCCAGCGCGTACTGCTTCTGCCGCAGTTTTTCCGCTGCGTAGGCAACATCCCAGGATTCGAGGTTGTCGAGTTTCAGTTGCTCGGCGGCAAAATCGCGCAGCGTAGCAAGTTCTTTCTGTGCCACCGGCTTGGCGCGCGCGGCAAGATCGCGCAGGAAATGCAGCACTTCGTCCGGTGCGGAAGCCATCTTGGTGGCCAGTGATTCTTCCGCCGCGTCGTTGAAGCCAAGCAACTGGGCTGCCTCGTGGCGCAACGCCATGATCTTGTCGATGCGCGCCGTGTTGTCGTACTTGCCGGCATGCGGTCCTTGATCGGAAGCGCGCGTCTGATAGGCCCAGTAGACGCGCTCGCGCAGGCCGCGATTGTCGGCATAGGTCATCACCGCTTGCACGCTGGGTTGCTTGAGCGTGACCAGATAGCCTTCCAGGCCTTTTTCCTTCGCGTACTGGCGCAGCACGGCACGGCCCGATTCGGGAATGCCGGCCAGATCGCGCTCGTCGGTAATGTGTTCCTGCCATGCGTCCGTGGCGTCCAGCACGGCGTTGGAGAATTCGGTGGAAAGCTTGGACAATTCCACGCCGATATCGCGGAAGCGCGAGCGCGCGGGTTCTTCCAGCGCGACGCCGGAGAGCCTGAAATCGCGCAAGGCATGTTCGACCAGGGCGCGTTGCGCGCGGGAGAGTTCGGCGAAATCCGGGGCATCGGCTATCGCTTGCACGGCAGCGTAGAGATCGCGGTTCTGTCCGACTTCGATCGAATAGTCGGTGAGCATTTCTTCGGCCGGTCCGTAGACCTTGCGCAGCGCTTCGCTATCGGCCACCGAGTGCAGATGCGAGACGGGCGACCATGCGTGCGCGATGCGCTGGTCGAAACGTTCCTGCGGCAACATTACGGATTTGAAATCGTGCGGGGCACCGGGTGCGGTCAGCGCGGCGATGCCGGCGCGGCTGTCGGCCAGCAGGGTTTCCACCGCAGGCAGCACGTGCTCGGGTTGGATCCGGGAGAACGCCGGGAGTGCGCTGTCGGCCAGCAGGGGGTTGTCTTGGCTCATGGTTTCGCTCCTTACAGGCCTGGAAGGGTGCTGGCGCTGCGGGCCGAAATCAAGCCGGATGAAACGCATACGGTGTCATCACGCCCGTCGTACCATCGCGCGCATGCTACCTGCCGACGTTCACACCCTGATCGGTCGTGTCCCGCTGTTTTCGCACCTGACGGATGCACAGCGGGCGACACTGGCCGGCTATCTGCGCTGGATTTGCCTGCCTGGCGGCCAGTCCCTGTACCGGGCTGGCGAAGTGGCCGATGCGCTGTATCTGTTGCGCAGCGGCAGCCTGGGTGTATTCGACGGCGCTACCGATCTGGTTCGGCAAGTCGCGGCGGACGATTGCGTCGGCGAGATCAGCCTGCTGGGCGGCGAGGCGCTGCGCTACAACGTGCGTGCGTTGCGCGATTGCGAGTTGCTGCGTCTGGATCATCAGCATTTCGAGCAGCTGATCGAACACCATCCACGCGCGATGATGGGCATGGCGCGGCAGGCGGTGGATCGGCTGATCCGGCGCGAACGCCACGTGGAACCGCCGGACAAGCCGCGTACCTTTGCGATCTTGCCGGTCGACGAAGCCGTTCCCGTGCGCGGTCTGGCGATGCAGCTTGCGCAAGCGCTGGAGGCCTTCGGCAGCTGTGTGGTGATCGATGCCGAGCACGGCGCCAACCGCGGCAGCGACTGGTTTGCAGAGCGCGAATCCCAAGTGCGTTTCGTGATCTATCTGGACAGCACTGGCGATGCGTCCTGGCGCCTGCGCTGCCTGCGCCAGGCCGACGTACTGCTGCTGCCCGCGCTGGCGGCCCAGCCGGCCACGCCCTGGCCGGAAGCGGCGCCAGGGCATCCGGCGCGCGTGCGGCATCGGCCGCGGCATCTGTTGCTGATCCATCCTGCGCACCGCGTGCTGCATGGCGCAGCACGACGTTGGCGCGGACAGTTCAGTGGCGACCTTCATCATCACCACATCTGCGGCAACGGCGATATTCCACGCATCGCACGCCTGATCAGCGGCCATGCACGTGGACTGGTGCTGGCCGGCGGCGGTGCACGCGGCCTGGCGCACCTGGGCGCGCTGCGCGCATGGCAGGAGACCGGACACGACTTCGATGCGATCGGCGGCACCAGCATCGGCGCCATCATCGGCGCGGGGCTCGCCAACATGTGGAGCGTCGAGGAAATGATGCGCGTGTATTACGAGGCCTTCGTGCGCGGCAAGCCGCTATCGGATTGGACGGTGCCGCTGGTGGCGCTCACGCGCGGACGGCGCGCGGCGATCATGCTGCGGCGCGCGTTCGGGGCGATCGATATCGAGGATCTGGAGCGCCCCTTTTTCTGCGTCACCACCAACCTTTCGGGCCAGGGCAAGGTAGTGCATCGACATGGGCCGCTGTGGCTATGGCTGCGTGCGAGCAGCTCGATTCCCGGCATTCTGCCGCCGGTGCTGCACCACGGACAGGTGTATGTGGACGGCGCGCTGGTCGACAACCTGCCCACCGATGTGATGGCGGAGGACGGCATTGCGCACATCACCGCCGTGAGCATCCGCGCCGATATCGAACTGCGCGCCAAGACCGAGGAGTTCGCCACGCCGCCATGGTGGCGCTTGTGGCTGCGCCAGCGGCGCGGCGTCGGTTGGCCGCCGCTGGTGTCCACGCTGACCCGCGCGGCGATGGTGAACAGCGAGGAGACCAGCGAACGCTGCCGCGCGCAGGCCGATGTGTTGATCACGCCGCCGCTGGAGCACGTGGGCATGCTCGATTGGCGCGACTGGCAATTGGCGGTGGATTCCGGCTACCAGGAAACGTTGCGCGTGCTGGAAGAACAGCAACGCCATCCATCTCACACGAGCGATACGGCACAGCTCCCGCTCGAAGGCTAAACTGGGCGCATGAATTCCTTGCGTCCCTTCAAGGGCATCCTGCCCACTCTCGGCGCCCGCGCCTATGTCGATCCGGCCGCCACCGTCATCGGTGACGTTGTGCTCAACGATGACGTTTCCATCTGGCCCGGCGCGGTACTGCGCGGCGATGTGAACCACATCCGGGTCGGCGCGCGCAGCAATATCCAGGACGGCACCATCGTGCACGTGACGCACGATGGCCCGTATTCGCCGGGCGGCTTTCCCACGGTTATCGGTGAAGGCGTCACCATTGGCCACGCCGCGGTGATCCATGCCTGCACCATCGAGGACTACTGCCTGATCGGCATGCACGCCATCGTGCTGGACGGGGCGGTGATCAAGCAGCACGGCTTCGTCGGCGCCGGCAGCGTGGTGCCACCGGGCAAGGTGGTGGGCGAGGGCGAGCTGTGGCTGGGCAATCCGGCCAAGCGCGTGCGTCTGCTGACGGACAAGCAGATCGAGCAGCTGCATTATTCCGCCGATCACTACGTGCGCTTGAAAGACGTCTACCTTGCCGGGGGCTGATGCTGCGTAGTCTGGGATGAAATCCCAGCATTCAATGCGCAAAGAAGCTGGGAGGTCATCCCAGACTGCGCGGCAATGCAGCGTCGCTAATTTCCGCCGGCCTGTTGCGCCTGGATGCGTGCCGCTTCGGCCTCATGCTTGCGCCGCTCGATCACCCGCTGTGCATCGAGCACGCTACCGAGCAAGGCGAGCTTGTAATTGTGCGGATCGTATTGGCGCAACAGGGAAAGCTCGCGCTGGGCTTCATCCAGGCCGCCACCGTTGATGGTGCTTTCCACCACGTCGCAAGCGGGCTTGAACGCTTCGCGCAGGCGCTTCTGCGCGATGGCGTCGTTGGGGTCGAGCTGCAGCACGCTGAAATAGAACTCATACACGTTGCTGCCGACCGGGGACACCAGGCGTTGTTCCCGGTAAGCCCTGTCGGCCAGATCCAGCATCACACCCACTTCGCTGCCATCGTTGGCCGTGTGACCCGCAGCCTCCTTGCCGCTCGTTTGCGTACGCGCATACCAAAGGCCGCCGCCGATCACTAACAGCAGCACCGCGCCAAGCACGAGGAATAGCAAACCGCGCCGGCTCGCAGTGAGGGAAACGGAAGAAGACATGCTGACCTGCGCTTTAAATCCTGGAGCAACTGCCGCCTGACAAAAAAGGACGGCACCCTGTCGGGATCAAGTTAACGCGGTAACGTGTCAGCAAAATGACTCAAGCTTTCGAATATGACAGCTTGAGTACAAGCGATCCTCAGTGGAAGTCGCCGCCGATGATGTGCCCGTCTTTATCCAGGTTCGGGAAGAAGCGCGAGTTGTCGTAGCGGATTTCCATCGTGCTGATGGTGCCGGGCAACATGAGTTGCACGCCCGGGTACATCTTCTTGAATTCTTTCTGCGTCGGATGCGTGTTGATGAAGTTCTGGAACGAGGCCATATCCGAAACGCCATGCCTGTCCACCGGTGTGCCGTCCGGACGCGTGCCTCGATGGCAGCCAGCGAGGGCAACGGCCACGCCAAGAACGGAGAGGGCAAGCAGACGGGTACGCATCGGTAAGGGCTCCAGTGAGCGGCAAGCTCAAGTCAGATGCCGGCAAACCTAGCATGCCGGCGCCCCCTCAGACCATTGCAGGGGGCGCCATGTTCACGCGTTGCTTACCAGGGCAGCAAGCTGTCGCCCAGGTAGGGCGAGCCATCCGGATGCGCAAACCACAACACCCGGTTTTGCCCGCCGGGGCAACCCTTGCCGGTGCTGTAGGCCGTCACCAGGTTGTTCGCCGAGCTGACACTGCCGCGATAGCAGCCGCCCAGTGAATCGTTGAACGCAAAGTCTTGCGTTGCCTGCTGGCCGCTATGGCTGACGATCTGGAAGTTGCTGTTGAGAACCAGCGTGTCGGAACCCGCAATGTGGTTGTGCACGTCCGACGAATAAAGCGGGAAACCGCCGAGCCTCAGGCCGGCGTGCTGGTCGTAGCCCTGCTTGATCGAGGTGAGGATCGAATAATCGCCGTTCGATTCGATCGTCTCGTTGGTGTCCACATGCAGCGGATAGCGGAATCGCGCCTCATATTCGCCGCTCAGGAAATTGCCGATGCGGCTGCGGCTGACGCCCTCCACCTTGGTGAGCTGGTCGCTGATCTGGTGGAAATCGTTCGCGGTGATGTCGAAGGTTTGCGTGTCGGCGAAACTCACCGTCTGGTCGACCGTGGTGGTGACGCGACCATGCGAAGTGTTGACGTAGCCTTCGATCACGAAATGCCGGCTGAGATCGGTGGTGACGGCGCCAGTGACGTTGCCGGACGAATCCTGCTGCAGTGTGCTGCCGATGGTCGGCGTGGGCGGCTGGTTGGCCAGCGTGTTGCGCACCACGGCGCCACTGACCTGCTTCGCGCCTTCATCCTGATACACCAGCAAGCTTGCGGTGGTGGAGAAGTAGCTGTTCGCGCCTTGTACGTTGACCGCTACGGTATGCGGCGAGCCGTTGCTGAGGACGCCGGCGAACGGCGTCAGATCCACGCGATAGGGCATGAAGTTCAGCGTCTGCACGCCGGGCGTCGGTTTCCAGATGTAGAGGTCGATGCCGCCGGTATAGATCCACGGATACACCGGCGCCACGCCCGCCGCCTGGCCATCGATGCTGACTTCGGCTTCGCGGAAATTGCCGCCGCCGCATTCCTCCGCTTCCGCGGCGTACTGGTCCGGCACGCAGGTGTACCAGAACTCGTCGTTGCTCTGGCTCTGCGTGAACACGTCCAGGTAAGCGCGTTCCACGTTGCTCGGCAACGTCAGCGTGGCCGCCATCTGGCTGCTGGAGTTGTTCAAGGTGACGGTGCTGCCTACCGGATCGCTACCCAGCGGATACACCGCATCCGGCACGCGCGGCGCAGGCGCCACCACCGACGCCGGATAGAACAACAGCCGCGCACTGCCATGCAGCGAGCTCGTGTACTGGCTGTTGACGATGTTGCCGATAAACACCTGCCCGTTGCCGGCAGTGCGCAACAGCGCGCTGTAGTCGGTCAGATCGCGCTCCACATGCCAGCTGCGTTCTTGGGTGGAACCGGGCTCCTGCGTGGTGCCGAAATAAAGATTGACGCCGCTCAGGAAAATGGTGGCCGTGCGATCGAACTGCACGCCGGGGTCGATCGAGAAATCGCCCTCCAGCACCACCTTCGACCAGCGCGTGCCGCAGCCGGCGGGCGGCGTGTAGCTGAAAGGCCGCGGGCTGTAGTCATTGAACGTGTCATTGCTGAAAAGCTGCACCACGCACGGCTGTCCCGGCGGACGCGGCACGGTCGGATCGGCGACCATGACGTTGCCCGAACCGACAGGACTGCTGTTACCCGGTGCCGCCTGCGCGACACCACCCAACACCAAGGAAAGCCCGGCGACGGCCAGGCAACGACTGAAACACCCCTTCGGCAACATGGTGCAACTCTCCCCACAAGTGATGCCCCCCGTCCGCCAAAACTAGCATGGCGTTTGTTTTGGAAGTGCCAAATTTGGCGACTGTCAGGAGTGTCACGCGGCGTCTTTGCAGACAATGCGCCCTTGGGGCGGGAAGCCGTCGCCAACGCTCAGCTGTTGCCAAACCGCGCATACGGTTCACGCGCGACGATCACCTTCGTCGTCCGGGTGGTGAAAGCATCCGGCGCGTCCTCCCAATCGGCGATCAGCGTCGCGACCTTGAGTGGATCGAACAGGCCTTGCCGCACCAGTTCGATGACATCGGGCAGGTCGCGACGTGGATGCGATATGCCCACGTGCAACGTCGCGCTGTTGGCATACATTTGCATCAGGGGCAGCCCAGTCTGCCGGGCGAAATAGAACCCTGTCGCTGTGCAGTGTCCGCCTGGCGCGAGCGAACGCAGCGCATAGCGCAGCCCAGCCGTGGTGGAGCTGGCATCCACGGAAACAAGATAAGGGCCATGCACGCGTGGCGCGTGACGGTTGAACCAAGCCGCTCCGCGCTTGCTTTCTATAACGCTGGCGCCGAGTGTTTCGGCGATGCGCAACCGCTCAGGATCGTAGTCAACGTAGTCCACCCGCGACGCGCCAAGCGCCACCGCCATGCCGGCGGCATAAAGCCCGATACTGCGCGCGCCACCACCCACCACCAGCACCGGTGCGCCTGGTTGCTGGGCAAGTGCCGGACCGACACTGCGCCAGGCGTCAGGCATGTTGTCGCTGGCGCTGGCCAGCTTGAGCGGCTCGATATCGGCGGGCACCGGTACCAGCATGGCGTCGGCGAATGGTACGCGCAGCAGATCGCAGACCGTTCCGCCCCATGGACCCATCGATGCGCCAAAACCATAGCCGGAGAGCAACGTACTGCCCGCCCGCGTGCAATGGGAGGTATGTCCGCGATGGCAGGTCGCACAACTGCCGCACGATATCGACCAGGGCACGATGACGAGCTGGCCTTTTTGGATGTGCTTGACGTCTTCGCCGCGCTCGACCACCTCGGCAATGCATTCGTGCCCGATCGCAAACGGCTTGCCATAGGGATACGGCCCAAGCAGCTCCGGTACCAGCGGATCGAAATAATGCAGCGCGACGCCCGCTCGCAAAGCGGTGGTCACATGATTGAAGATCGGCAAGTTATCGCCATCGCAGCGCGCGGCAATCACCGGCCGCACCAGGGCCTCCCCGGAACCACCCAACGTCGGCGACGCCACCGACCGCCACGCCACGCGCCGAGTCTTGATAAACGCCAATTCCCTCATATACCGCTATCTGTTGTGACATTGGGGGCAGTCTAAAGTCGGGACCTGGGTCCCAGGTCAAGCACATTGAAACGGCCAGGACAAAAATGAGGAGCGGGCATGAGAACGGGAGTATTGGTTAAACGTGCGGGCGTCACGCGCGACACGCTGCGCTATTACGAACGGGAAGGACTGATAACGCCACCGGTACGTTTGATGAATGGCTACCGCGATTATCCGGAACAAGTACTGGAAGAAATCCGCTTCATCCGATTAGGCCAGTCCGTGGGCTTGCCGTTGCAAATCATCCGCCGCGCCATTCCTTATCTGGTCGCGCCACGGCCTGGCTGCCAGGAACTGCGCGCGGTCTTGGAAGCACAAATGCGTGCGCTGGACGAACAGATGGACGCGCTGCGCCTGGCGAAAGCCCGGCTCAGCAAATGGCTTCTCGCCAATCGCGCCGCAGCGATCGACACAGCCTCGGCATGAGGCTTGGCTGCTTTCAACGCTTTGAGACAGGCGATGCAAACGGCAATACGTTCGGATCCGCTCGGCACGCCATGCTCCTGCTCACGAACCTTGCGCGCGCAACGCCTGATACACCGGCTCCGTGTCGGGCCGCTTGCCGTGCCACAGTTCGAAGGCGTCGGCCGCCTGCTCCACCAGCATGCCGAGGCCGTCATACGCATAGCGCGCACCGGCGGCACGGGCCCAAGCCATGAAACCGAACGCGGATTTGCCGTAGCCCAGGTCGTAGCAGCTGGCGCGTGAGCCAACCAGCGAGAACGGCAGGCTGAGTGGCTGGCCGAGCGTGCCGGCCGAGGTGGCATTGACGATCAGGTCGAAGCTGCCGATGTCGGCGAGATCCTTCCAATAACGGGTATGCACGCGCGCCGGTTCGCCGATCGCATCAGCGAGGGCGTCGGCGGCTTCGGGCGAACGGTTGACGATGGTCAGCGTCTGCACGCCTGCTTCGAACAACGCCCAGGCTACGGCGCGGGCTGCGCCGCCGGCACCTAGCAACAGGGTGTCGTGGCCACGCAAATCGAGATCATGCCGATCGGTAAGGTCGCGCACCAACGCGGCACCGTCTGTGTTATGGGCGGATAGACGTCCATCTGCCAGGCGCGTAAGCACGTTGGCGATACCTGCCCGCTTGGCCGCTTGCGTGTGTTCGTCGGCCAATGCGAAGGCGGCGGCTTTATGCGGCAGGGTTACATTGGCACCGCGGCTGTCTTCGTCATGGAAAAATTGCTTGACGGCTTCGCTGAAGGCTTCCGGTGCGGCGTCGATGGCGCGGTAATTCAGCGCAATGCCGAACTGCCCGGCGAACGCCTGGTGGATTTGTGGCGACAAGCTGTGCGCGATCGGATGGCCGAAGACGGCGAAGTGCAAAGGTTGGGGCATGCGGCAGCTCCTGCGTGGGCGGCCATTGTATGCGCTTAAGCCCGCGGCAAATACTTATGGCGCCCCAAACCCCAATGTCGCCATAGACCCGATACCCGTCATTCCGGCGAAGGCCGGAATCCAGTTAAAAGCGGCGTGCGCAGCACACGACATAAAGGTAGCGTCCGTCGAAGCCGAACGGCGACAACGCCGAATATTGCAGGCCATTGCCGCGGTCCTCGTAACCGCCGCTGTTGGTCAAAGCCACCCTGGTCCGTAGCGCCGCGCCGCGTGGCGGGACGCAATGCATCGTTGCCGTCGTTGATGGCCGGATGCGGAAAGTCGAGCGAGGGTAGAAGACGGTTGAGCGCGGTGTCCAGAGCTCCGGCACCGGTCGATGCCAGGTCTTTCGGTGACAACACATCGATGGGTGCTGGTGAATCATCCACCGTGCGAGTTGTACTGCGTGTGTCGGTAACGACGACTTGTTGCAGTTGCTTGGTGTCGTGGTTGTCTTGCGTGCTGCTGGTCGTGGTGTCTTGAGCATGGACTCACGATGCGCACAGCAATGCGGACGTCACTGATAACCACAATGCATGCCGTCGAAACGACGCCGTATCCAAACCAATAGGCATGACTTACCCCTCCCCGCCGTTAGAGATCGCAAGCTATGAGACGAACCCGGGGCAAGCTGTTTCCATCGCGCAGCCCTTGGAGTTCGCCATGCAAAACCCATCGATCGACCCCAGCCGTCATCCGCGCCTGCTCGCCACGGCTTTGCTTTGGTTGTTCGGCGGCAGCCTGCTGCTTGCCACGACGCTGGTGCCTGCCCGCACCGACTTGCTCGGCTGGACGCCGTTCTTCTGGCTGTTCGTTGCGCCACTCGCGGTGGCGCTGACGTTGGAACCGCGTTTGCCCAGACAACTGCTGAGCCTGCGCAAGCAGCGTCGTCGCAGCACCTCGCAGTTGATCTGGAACTGAGTCCGCTTGGCAGTGGAGCCGCTGCGGCGTGGAGCGCCGCGGCAGGGATGATCGCCGGCTGGAAGGGAGTGGTCGCGGCTTGGCGGTCAGCGCGAGGGAATGCGCCAGCGATTCCGGTTCGCCCAGGGAAGGGTGGCCGGAATGGCCCTATGACATATCGCTCAGGCGACGATGCCCATGCGCTTGCGCTCCATGCGGCGCAGGAATTCCTGCATGATGCGCCGATAGAGATCCTCGCCCAGGTACTTGTCTTCCACGCCGGCATCGATGGACGGATTGTCGTTCACTTCGATCACCACGACCTTGTCGCCCACCTGCTTCAAGTCCACGCCGTAGAGGCCGTCGCCGACGGCACTGGTCGCTTTCAGTGCCAGCTTGACGACATCGGCAGGGGCATCGCGCACGGGGATCGTTTCAAAGCCACCGGATTTGTCCGTGCCTTTCGCGCCGTGGTTATAGATCTGCCAGTGACCGCGCGACATGTAGTACTTGCATGCGTATAGCGGCTCACGATTGAGCACGCCCACGCGCCAATCGAAATCGGTGTAGACGAACTCCTGCGCCAGCAACAGCGCGCTGTGCTGGAACAGTTCGCCGGCCGCTTTTTCCAGATGCTGCTCGCTTTCCACCTTGACCACGCCGCGCGAGAACGAGCCATCCGGAATTTTCAGCACCATCGGAAAGCCGAGCTTTTCGGCGACCTCATGCAGGCCCTTGGTGTCGTCGCGATAAAGAATCTCGGTGCGCGGCACGGCAAGCTTGCGCGACACCATCAGATCGTTGAGGAAGATCTTGTTCGTGCAACGCAGGATCGAGCTGGGATCGTCCATCACCACCATGCCTTCGCGTTCGGCGCGGTGCGCGAAGCTATAGGTGTGGTTGTCGCTGGCGGTGGTTTCGCGGATGAACAGGCCGTCGTATTCGGCGAGGCGCTGGTAGTCGTTCTTGCCGATCGGATCGACTTCGATGCCCAGCTCCTTGCCGGCCGCGACGAACGACTTCAACGCCTTCTTGTTCGACGGCGGCATGGCTTCGTTCGGATCGACCAGCATGGCCAGGTCGTAGCGGTATAGCCGCCTTGCGCGAGGCTTGCGCCACAGCTTTTTGGAGAAGCGGTCGAGTTCGGCGGCGAAGGCGTCTTCCTGCGCATCGTCCAGCGTGTGCAGGCCGACCGGCTTCACGGAGGAGATCTGCCACACGCGCTCGCGCTCGAATTCGACCCGCAGCAGCGGGCAGGGGTAGGTTTCGAACACTTGTCGCGCCAGGTCCTGCAGTGCGGGATAAGCCGTTTCCCCGAAGTAGACGAGGATGCCGAAGTCAGTGGTGTCGCGCCCGCCCGCCGGGAGAAAATGCGTGAGCTTGGCGTTGAGATCGTCGATGGCCAGGCCGTAGAGCGAGCGGCGGCGCAGGTCGTTCACCGTGCGCACGGACGGCATCACGCGGTGTCCGCGCGCTTCGGCCAGCAAGGAGACGTAGTAGCCCGTGCCCAGGTACTTGTAGCTGCGGCACAGGTTGATGACGTGCGTGCGCTCTTCATCGCCGCCAACCGGCTCGCGCAGGTAGTCCATGGCGGTGACGACGTCGACGGATGGATAGTAGGAGCCCCAGTCAGAAGCTTTCTCGACGACGATGACGAGTCGGGTCATGACACCTCAAGGAGTCAACAGGTGGAACGTCGTCACGTGGGGAAACGAGGCGGCGCAGCGCAAGGCGGCAGTGTCTTGCAGCTTGGCGTGGCGCACAAGAGCAGGTGGTGAAGCGGGATTAAATGCCCTGGGATTGACCTCGCCAAGCCCTCGGCGCGCTACGTTGGCCAAACGCGTGAACGGCACCCGTGTAGGTCGTCCGTCAGCCATCCAAACAGATGATTTCCTGCCCATACTGCACTAGAGTGCCGCGCTTCCCTGACCCACCCGTTACCGAGCTTCGCGAGTACCACCGATGACACCATCGCCTGCGACCGCCGCCGTGCGGGTGCGCCGCGCCGAACTTTCCGATCTCGATGACCTGGTCGCGCTGGAACAGGCCACGTTCGACAGCGACCAGATCAGCCGTGCGCAATTTCGCCGTCACCTCGACAGCGATTCGGCGCGGGTGCTGGTCGCCAGTGCCAATCGGCGCCGCTTCCTGGGCACCGCGATGGTGTTTTTCCGTAAAGGCAGCCAGGTGGCGCGACTGTATTCGATTGCCAGCCTGCCCGAAGCCCGCGGCAAGGGCGTGGGCACCGCCCTGATCGACGCGGCCGAAGCGGCGGCGCGCCAGCGGCGCTGCCAGTCGCTGCGGCTGGAAGTACGCACGGACAACGACAGTGCGATCCGCCTGTACGAGCGCCTGGGTTACGCCCGCATCGGCCCGGTAAAGAAAGAGTTCTACGAGGACGGTTCGGACGCTTTCGTCTACGAGAAGATACTGGCTTGAAGCAGGCTGACATGAAGCGGGCTCCCACGCGGGAGGCCGCTTCGCATCAGCACCACTTAGCGGTGGTGTTCGTTGGATTCTTCCGCCGCTTTCTTGAGTTCCATGTTGGCCTGATCGAGCAGCGCCTTGGCGCGCGCGGCGTGGCCGCCCAGGTCGAATTCATTGGCTTGCTGCGCATCGGCAACACGCTTGTAGGCCTGATCCACCAGATGCTGGGCGGCTGCCAGGTTTGGATGGCGCCGGCCGCTGACATCGCGCACCGGCTGCTGGGCGGCGGCGGTGGCGAACACGGCAAGACCGCCAATCATGCTGATGAGCGCAATGCGTTTCATGTTTTCTTCCCCTTCGATAGCTGCAGGGCTGGTTGATGGTGGCGGGAATCTACCAGGGCCACATGACAGCGGCCACGAGCGAGTTCTTGCGAGACGTTCTTTCGATCGCGCGTCGAAGAACTCACCCGCCGAGGGGCTGGCCGATGCGTTGCGCCGTGGCATCGTCGGGCCTTGCCACCAGGGCGCCGGTGCGCATCAGGCTTACGCTGTAGTGCCCGCCGTCGACCAGCGGCAGGAAGGCGCCGCTGCCAAACAGCGTGTCCACTTCGGGAAACCAGCGCGGCACCTGTTTCTTCAGGTCGAGCAGGTCGCCCGCACCGGCCTGGCTGAAATCGATCACCGTGCGCGGCGCGGTAGTCTCCTGGCTGGCGTCGTCGTAACGGCCGGAGATGCGGTCGAGCCGGTACAGCGGCGGCAGGCCGGCGAGCATGGCCGGCAGCTTCCACTTCAGCACGATGGCGTCGACCTGAAAGTCGTCGCCGGCGAGCGCGACATTGCGCGTACTGCCATCCGGCCAGGTCAAGGTCAGCGCCCAGCGTTGCGGCGACAGAATGCGGGAGTCGATCTGCACCACCGGCTCTTCCTCGCTCAGGAAACGGTAGCCGCGCAGCGATATGGCCATGCCGGCGAACAAGGCGGCGACGACCAGGCAGATCACCAGCAGCAGCGCATGACCGGTGGCGGCAAGATGACGGCGGTTGCGCACGTGCTGGCGTGCGGCCAGCAACTGTGCCAGGGCGAGCAGCAGGACCACACCCGCGACAATGGCGAGCAGGGTAGCGGGTAGGCGCAGCACTTCGTTCCAGTTCATCGGGGCACTCCAGGAAAGCAACTGCAGGTCCGTTGCAGCGCGCACATCATAACGGCGCGTGCATCCAGGGATGCTCTGATCCATTCCATGCACCCGCCACCACATACCGTGCGGCCCCAACATGTTGAATCAGAACGATGGGGTGACGTCCAGAAGGCCGGCAGGCTGCACCGCGCGGCTTGAACCGACGGCCAAGTCTGCCCTGGCCACGCAAGACACCCTACGGGCCTTCTGGACGTCATGCCGGCAGCATGGAATGGATCAGTGCATCCCTGGGCTTGGCTATACTGCGGGCGATTTCCGAGGGATCCCCACCCATGCGCCGATTGATTCTGCTGCTGCCGACCTGCCTCGCCCTGGTTGCGATCGCCGGCTGCGGCAACAAGGGCCCGCTGTACTACGCCAAGCCCACGCCGCCGCCGCTCCATCAGGCGCACGCACCGGCACCGGCGAGCACCGCCGCCGCGCCGGCCAGCGCCAGCAGCGTCGACACCAAGCCGTTGAGCGGAAGCTGATTGCGCGTGATATGAACTTGCGTTTTTCCAAGATGCACGGGGCCGGCAACGACTTTGCCGTGATCGACAGCCGCGACAGCGCGCTCGCACTGAATCCCGTCACCATCCGCGCGATGGCCGACCGCCACACCGGTATCGGCTTTGATCAATTGCTGAGCGTGGAACCGGCTCGCGATGGCGTGAGCGCTTTCTACTACGGCATTTGGAATGCCGACGGCTCACCGTCGGGCCAATGCGGTAACGGCGTACGCTGCGTGGCGGCATGGCTGCAGCGCGCCGGGGCGCTGGCGGTCGGCAAAACGGTGCAGATCCAAAGCCCTTCCGGTCCAATAGCTGCGCGCGTGGTCGATGCGCAGCGCGTGACCGTGGACATGGGCGAGCCGATCTTCGAGCCGGCGCGGATTCCGTTCCAGGTAGCGCAGGCCGACGAACGCTACGTGCTGGACGTCGACGGCCAGGCGCTGGAGATCGGTGCGGTGTCCATGGGCAATCCGCATGCGGTGATCGTGGTCGACGATCTGCACGCGCCGATACTGGAGCGCCTCGGCCCGGCGATAACCGGCCACGCGCGCTTTCCGGAAGGCGTCAATAGCGGCTTCGTGCAGAAGCTGAGTCCCAAGCACCTGCGCCTGCGCGTGCACGAGCGCGGCTCCGGCTGGACGCTCGCCTGCGGCACCGGTGCGTGCGCGGCGATGGCCGTGCTGCGGCACCGCCATGAAGTCGATGCACAGGTACAGGTCGATCTTCCCGGCGGCACGCTGCAGATCGATTGGGCCGGCCCCGGCGAACGGCTGTGGATGACCGGACCTGCAACCTTCGTCTATGAAGGCGAGTGGCTGGACGATTGATGTTGCTGCACACTCCAACCCAGGGTTCAGAGAGGCTCCTTGCATGACCAACGCCCTGCTCGAAGAAACCATCAAGGCCGGCGACGTGGCCGCATACTTGCGGCGACATCCCGGCTTCCTCAGCGACTACCCGGAACTGGCCACGCTGCTCACCCTTCCGCGCGAGCAAGGCGCGGTGGCGTCGCTGGCGGCCTACCAACTGCAGGCCTTGCGCGACAAGAACAGCGAACTGGAACGCAAATTCGCCGAGCTCACGACCATCGCCGCCGAAAACGAGCGCCTGATGCAGCGCGTGCACGACCTCAACGTGGCCGTGCTGCGCGCCAATACGCCGGAAGTGGCGGCACGCAGCGTGGTGGCCAGGCTCTCGGAAGATTTCGGCACCGACCACACGCGCCTGGTGCTGTTCGGCACGTTCACGCTGCCGCCGGCGGACTGGTTGGTGCTGGAACCGGAAGGCCGCGGCGCATTGCCCGAGTTCGCCGATTTCCTGGGTCATCACGAACCGGTCTCCGGACGTTTGTCGGCCGATCGCCTGCAGCGGTTGTTCGGCGCCCAGGCAGCACAGATCAAGTCGGCAGCGCTGATGCCGTTGGGCGAGCTGGGATTGCTGGCCCTGGGCAGCAAGGACCCTGATCACTTCCAGCCGGGCATGGGCACGGTGTTCCTGAAGATGATCGCCTCGACGGTCACCGCGGCGCTGGCACGGATCCAGGACGGCGCTTGAGCAGATCGATGGACGCCCAGCCACAGGTCGAGGCATGGCTCGCACGGCTGGGCGGCGAACGCAAAGCGTCACCGCATACGATCGAAGGTTATCGGCGCGATCTGGACAAGCTGCTGCGCTACATGCAGAAGCTGCAGATCACCGCATTCGAACACTTGCAGCCGCACCACATGCGCGCCTTCGTCGCGGCGGAGCATCGCGGCGGCCTGGCGCCGAAGAGTCTGCAGCGCCTGCTTTCTTCTTGCCGCAGCCTGTTTCGCCAACTCACGCGCGAGGGCTTGCTGGCGCACGACCCGCTGGCCGGGGTGCGCGGCCCGAAAGTCCACCGCAAACTGCCGCAGGTGCTGGACGTGGATGAAGCCGCCGCGCTGGTCGAAGGCGATGGCAACGACGACGCACTCGGCGTGCGCGATCGCGCGATGCTGGAATTGTTCTATTCCTCCGGCCTGCGCCTTTCCGAATTGACCGGCTTGCGCTGGCTGGACCTGGATCTCGATGCCGGCGAAGTGCGTGTGCTCGGCAAGGGCAGCAAGACACGCATCGTGCCGGTAGGCCGGCATGCCATCGCCGCGTTGCGTGCACTGGGCAACGCGGAAGGTCGCACGGCGGATTCGCCGGTATTTCGCGGCCGCCAAGGCGCGCCGATCAGTCCGCGCACGGTGCAGGCACGCATGAAAACACTTGCCATGCGCCAGGGCTTCGCCAAGCACGTGCATCCGCATTTGTTGCGGCATACCTTCGCCAGCCACATGCTGGAATCGTCGGGTGATCTGCGTGCCGTGCAGGAATTGCTCGGCCATGCGGATATCGCCACCACGCAGATCTACACGCATCTGGATTTCCAGCACCTTGCCAAGGTGTACGACGCGGCGCATCCGCGGGCGCGCCGGAAGTAACCTCGCCGATCGGCAGCCCCTTCAGCCGCGTGCCAAGCGGCTTGGATTCCAGCAACGCGGCCCCACCTCTGGCCAATTCACTGTTTACGGAGTCCTCCATGGAATCCTTCCACGCCACCACCATCGTTTCGGTGCGCAGGAACGGCCGCGTCGTGATCGGCGGTGACGGCCAGGTCACGCTGGGCAATACCGTGATGAAAGCCCATGCCCGCAAGATCCGCCGCCTGGGCAAGGGCGACGTACTGGCCGGCTTTGCCGGTGCGACCGCCGATGCCTTCACCCTGTTCGAACTGTTTGAGCAGAAGCTCGACAAGCACAGCGGCAATCTCACCCGCGCTGCCGTCGAGATGGCCAAGGAATGGCGTACCGATCGCCGCCTGGGCCGGCTCGAAGCCATGCTCGCTGTGGCCGACAAAGAGGCTTCGCTGCTGATTTCCGGCAACGGCGACGTGCTGGAACCGGAGCATGGCCTGATCGCGATCGGCTCCGGTGGCCCCTATGCGCAATCCGCCGCGCTCGCCTTGATGGAGAACACCGATCTAGATGCACGCGCCATCGTGGAACGTGCGTTGAAGATCGCTGGCGACATCTGCATCTATACCAATCACAACACCACGATCGAAGAACTTTGATGGAGTCGCAGGAACGCCGTTTTCATATCGCCGCGTTCCCTGTTCCCTGATCCCGCTTTTTTGGATTTAAAGCCCATGTCCGAACTCACTCCCCGTGAAATCGTCAACGAACTCGACCGCTACATCATCGGCCAGCACGACGCCAAGCGCGCCGTGGCCATCGCGCTGCGCAACCGCTGGCGCCGCATGCAGCTGGAACCGGCACTGCGCGAGGAAGTGACGCCGAAAAACATCCTGATGATCGGACCCACCGGCGTGGGCAAGACCGAAATCGCGCGCCGCCTGGCGACGCTGGCCAATGCACCGTTCGTGAAAGTGGAAGCGACCAAATTCACCGAGGTGGGGTATGTCGGCAAGGACGTGGAATCGATCGTGCGCGACCTCGCCGACGTTTCCTACAAGCTCACCCGCGAGCAGGCGATGAAGCGCGTGCGTTCGCAAGCGGAAGACCGCGCCGAGGATCGCCTGCTGGATGCCCTGCTGCCGCGTCGCATGTCGCCGACTGACTGGAGCCATGATCCCGAACCGGCTTCTTCTTTGGAAAGCGATACGCGCCAGAAGCTGCGCAAGCAACTGCGCGAAGGCGCACTCGACGATCGCGAGATCGAGCTGGACGTCGCCATGAACGTAGGCGTGGAGATCATGTCGCCGCCGGGCATGGAGGAGATGGGTCAGCAGTTGCGCCAGATGTTCCAGAACCTGGGCGGCGCGCGCACGCAGAAGCGCAAGCTGGCGATCAAGGCGGCGCGTCCGCTGCTGGTCGAGGAAGAGGCGGCCAAGCTGCTCAACGACGAGGAAATTCGCGCCCAGGCGGTAGACGCAGCCGAGCAAAACGGCATCGTGTTCATCGACGAAATCGACAAGGTGGCACAGCGCTCGGAGTGGGGCGGCGCGGGAGTGAGCCGCGAAGGCGTGCAGCGCGACCTGCTGCCGTTGGTGGAAGGTTCGACCGTGTCCACCAAATACGGCCCGATCAAGACCGACCACATGCTGTTCATTGCCTCCGGCGCGTTCTCGCTGGCCAAGCCATCGGACCTGATTCCGGAATTGCAGGGACGCCTGCCGATCCGCGTGGAGCTGTCCGCACTCTCGGTGGATGACTTCAAGCGCATCCTGCGCGAGCCGCACAACGCGCTGACCAAGCAGTACGTGGCGCTGCTGGGGACCGAAGGGGTCACCGTCGGCTTCCAGGACTCCGGCATCGACCGCCTGGCCGAGGTGGCCTATCAGGTGAACGAGCGTACCGAGAACATCGGTGCCCGCCGCCTGCATACGGTGATGGAGCGCCTGCTGGAACGGATCTCCTACGAAGCTGCGGACAAATCCGGCGAAAATTACATCATTGACGCCGAATATGTGGATAAAAACCTCGGCAGCCTGGTCAAGGACGAGGACCTGAGCCGATACATCCTCTGAGTCGCGGCCGTTCGCGTAACACTTTGTTTTTATTACAACCATATGGTCCTTAGCACGCTGTAAACAAGCGGCCGGACCCCCTCTGGTAAAATTCTCGCCATGGGTACGATCATTGAACTGAAGGCCACCGGCTCGCGTGCGCAACTCCGCGAAGCGCAGCAGAAACAGCAGCTGGTGCGTCTATGGCGCGGGGAATTGGAACACGGCAGCTTCTGCGGCTATGTCGGCAGCGTGGGCCGTGAATTTTTTCTGCTCTGGGTCGTGGGTGATGGCATCACCTACGACGGCATGTACGTGATGCGTCATCGCGACATCACCGAACTGGAAGCACCGGACAAGCACAATGACTTCATGCAGAAGGCACTCGTGCTGAAGAACCTAATGCCGCGCCTACCGCGTAGCTTCCCACTGGACAATATCCGCGAGGTGGTGCAAGCCGCCAGCACGATGGCACCGGTGATCGGCGTGCACGTGGATAGCGAAGACGAATCGGAAGTCTGCTACATCGGCCACCTGATCAGCGTCGAGGAAGACGGCTTCAACATGCAGGAAATCACCCCCGACGCGGAGTGGCTGCGTGAACCCTCCTTCTTCTCATGGGACGAAGTTTCCACGGTGACGATGGAAGACGGTTACGCGCAATCCCTGCTGGCGGTAGCCGGCGCGCCACCGCCGTTGCTGCAAGGCGATTCCGGCGTGGGCCGGGCCCAGTAAGCCGTAAGTACAAGAGCAGCCCGCCACATGGCGGGCTCTTTTTTTCACCGTCCGAACAGATGCCGGCGCGCTTCTTCGTCCGTGCGCAAATCCGTCCTGCCCGAGATGGTGTCGGCAATTGCATAGGCGCGTCGCGTGGCATCCCGATTACGGATACGCTCGAACCAGCGCTGCAGATGCGGAAAATCCTCCAGCTTCATACCCTGGTTTTCGTGCGGCACGATCCATGGATATGCCGCCATGTCAGCGATGGTGTAGTCATCGCCGGCAATGAAATCCCGCCCGTCCAGCCGCTTGTCCAGCACGCCGTACAGCCGGCGCGTTTCACGCACATAGCGATCGATCGCATATGGAATCTTTTCCGGTGCATAGCGGTTGAAGTGATGGTTCTGCCCGAGCATGGGCCCAAGACCGCCCACTTGCCAGAACAGCCATTCCAGCGCGATGAACCGGCCGCGCAGATCGCCGGGCAGGAAACGCCCGGTCTTTTCCGCCAGGTACTGCAGGATCGCGCCTGATTCAAACACGCTGACTGGTTCGCCGCCGCCGGCAGGTTCCGTATCGACGATGGCCGGCATGCGATTGTTGGGAGAAATCTTGAGGAAGGCCGGTTCGAATTGCTCGCCCTTGCCGATGTTCACCGGCTTGACGGTGTAGGGCAACCCGGTTTCCTCCAGGAACAGCGTGATCTTGTGACCATTGGGCGTGGGCCAGTAATGAAGTTCGATCATGGTCGACTCTCGGGCGGAAAGTCCCAGCGTCGGGGCCGCGATACAGGCTTTCAAGGTGACGGAGCCTGGGCAGGTAAACGCGACAGGCACTTCATCGTTCTTACCTTGCCGGCCATCGACCGATGGCCTCACCCGACGAATTCGGAGAAACCCATGAACAGGTTCGCTTTGCGTTTCGCTCTGCTCGGCTTCGCGCTTGGGGTCGTGAGCTTTGTTCCCGTTACGTTTGCGCAAGACAGCAACGCACCCGATTCGAGCAACGTTCCGGCTCAACAACATCGTATGCCCGATCCGCAAAAGCAGGCCTCTCGCCTCGCCAGGAGGCTGGGGCTGAGTGACGACCAGGCATCCAGGCTGGCTACGATTCTGCAGGATCGCCAACAACAGCTCAGCGCCGTACGCAGCGACAGCTCGCTGGCCCCGCAAGATCGCCGCGCCAAACTGCGCTCGATCCAGCAAGCTGCCGATACGCAGATCGATGGCGTGCTCACGCCCGAACAGCAGAAGCAGTATGCAGCCCTGAAGCAGAACATGAGAGATCGCCGCCAAGCCGCCGGTGGCGCGTCGGCCTCCGGGATGGACAGCGGGTCGGACAACGACAGCCACTGATCGGGCGGGCTTGGCTACCGAGCTACCCTCACCACCGCTCAACGTTTACGCTCGCACATGGGACTCAGCATCTTGCGAGCGCTTCATGACCCGCATCGTCGTCGTCGGCAGTATCAATATGGATCTGGTTACCGTGGCGCCGCGTTTTCCGGCGCCCGGCGAAACGCTGATGGGTGAGCGCTTTCTCTCCGTACACGGCGGCAAGGGCGCCAACCAGGCCGTGGCTGCCGCTCGGCTCGGCGCGCAGGTTCATATGGTCGGCGCCGTAGGCGACGATGCTTTCGCGGGGCCTTTGTGCGAAGGCTTGGCAAGCGAGGGCATCGACCTGGCGCACGTTGCACGCATGGAAAACTGCTCCAGCGGTACGGCATCCATCACCGTGGCCGGCGGCGAAAACGAGATCGTCGTGGTACCAGGAGCGAACGCGCGATTGATGCCTTCGCACGTCGCCAAGGCGCAAGCCATCATCGCCAGCGCGGATGCCGTGCTGGTGCAAATGGAAATTCCGCTGGAAACGGTCGAAGCGACGTTACGCGTGGCTCACTCGCAACATGTGCCCGTGATTCTCAATCCCGCACCGGCGCAGCGTTTGCCGACGGAATGGCTGCAGCTTGCCCGCTACATCACACCGAATCAGCACGAGCTGGCCACCTTGCTTGGCGCCGATCCCACCGAAGACTTCCGCGAGCTGATGCGCCACGCACCGTGTCCGGTCGTACTGACACGCGGTGCGGACGGCGCGTGGTTTCGCGAACAAGACGAACCTCGACACCAGCGCGGATTCGACGTGGAAGCCGTGGACACGACCGGCGCGGGCGACACCTTCAATGCGGCGCTTACCGTATTTCTGCCCGAAGGCCTGCCGGTAGCCGTGCGCAAGGCATGTGCCGCGGCGGCGCTGTCCGTCACGCGCCTTGGAGCACGTACCGGCATGCCGCATCGTGCTGAGGTCAATGCCTTGCTCGTGAATCACGGCTGCTGACGGTCATCCTCATCAGCCAAGTCCGAATTTGCGGACTTCCAAATGATTGACGGCATGTCACGTTCCATTTGTAAGTGGCCGTGCGTCAACACCGGTTCTTCGCCAAGCGCTGGTTTTTAGCGGACTTCCTCGAAAGGAATAGCTTGGCGGCCGTTATCGGGCACGCAGGTGACCGCGAAAAAGCGCTGTTCAAATCGGGACAAGTCCGATTTAAAGACGAATGCATTGTGCGTAGCATTTCATGTTTGTTCGCCTGAAGTCTTCAGGCCATTGCGTAGCTGCACGGTGTTGTTGCGACGCACAGCGCGCAGGACATGCATTCCCATATGTCCGGACACCACGTCATTCACGGCACGGAGCCCCGATCAATGCGCACAACGGCAAGGTGCCTACCTGGTCGACTGCATCACCTCGGCTTGGGATTCACGAGCCTGGTGGGCGTGGTTTTCTTTCCCTGCGCGCAGACCGTCCACGCGCAGAATACGTCCATACCAGGCACTTCTTCAGGCCGCCTGCTGCAGCAGAACCAAAGTCTGTTGGCACCTGCACCGGCGAACAAATCTTCCGATGGCAGCGAAGATGGTGGACAGACGACATGGCAGGGCGATCGCACGCCATCGCAGACGCAGTCGTACGTAAACGTGCGGCGGTTCGTGCTTGACCAAACCTTGCCGGAACCGGCTTCCACCCATGTGCGTCAACTGTTTTCACAAGTAGAAGGGCGGCGGTTGAGTTTTTCCGAGGTCGCGCGTGTGCGCGCGGCGCTCAATACGGTGCTTCGCACCGATATGGACGTACTTACCTACGCCGTCTTGCCGCCACAGGAAGTGGATGACGGTACGGTGCGTTTTGAAATTCATCACGGCCGTATCGAGAAGGTTTTGCTGAAGAACGATTCGCTCGTTTCCGACGCGACACTGACTCGCTTTCTTCCCGCCACCAGGCCCGATGCCGCGGGCGAGGCGCCCAGCCTGTCCGACGTCGAGCACACGCTACGGCGGATGACTGCGTTGCCCGGTGTCGCCCGAGTGCAATCCGCATTGGCACCCGGGCAGTCCATCGGCACCACGGACGTCACGTTGCAGGCGACGGCGGATGCTCGCGTCAATGGTGTCCTCGTTGCGGACAACTCCGGTTCGGCCACCGCAGGCCGCAATCGTGTCGGCGCGCAGCTCTTCGTCAACAGTCCGCTGGGCTTCGGCGACCAGTTTCAAAGCTTGTTGTTCTATGCACCGCCCAAGGGACAGGCCCGTGCGAGCTCGGGCGGCGATACGGCGATCGGCCAGCTGACCTATGACGTGCCGCTCGGCTACACCGGCATGCGCGGAGGCGCGGCGTATGCCCAGGTTCACTACCGGCAGGGCGGACCGAACCGGCAACTGTTCGAAGCCAATGGCACTGCCGAAGTGGCGGGCGTCTACCTCAGCAAGCCGTTGATCGATCACGATGGCGCCCAGTTGGCCGTCGGCGCAACGATCGACTACAAGCGCTTGCGGGATGGATTCTTCGAGGTGGATTCCAAGCGCCACTCGATCGTGAGCGGCGTCAAGGCCTCCGGGTACCGGCAAGCCGTGCTTGCGGGAAAACCCAACGCCGTGCAGTTCGATGCCTCTGTGCAAACCGGATACCTCACCCAGGCAAAGCTTGGGCTGTTCGATTCGGAAGACTTTCCGACCGCTGGACATTTCAGCAAGTTCAACGGCAATGTCCTGTATGCGCAAGGGCTCCCTGCCGGATTCACGGCGTCGGTGAAAGGCAGTGCGCAACTGGCAAGCCGTCATCTCGATGGATCGGAGCAGATGTCGCTAAGCGGCTTGCAAGCTGTGCGCGGATACGGTCCCGAGTTACTGAGCGTGGATCGAGGCGCCGTAGTGCAAGCCAGCCTCTCGCGATCGATCGATCCGGTTCCTGGACTGTCCGCCAGCGTGTTCTACGACCACGGACGCGGACAAATCAACAAGCAGCAAGCGCTCGGTGGCGTCGCCAATACGTTTACGGTGCGCGCGGCTGGCGTGGGCCTTGGCTATCAGTCCAAGCGAAAAGTGACGGTGAACGTGACGTGGGCCAAGCGCATCGGCGTCATGCCGGAAGGACAGCCGGTGTCGCCGGGCAGCCAGGTTTGGATATTGCCCGTTCAAGCGTCGACATGTACTCCACTCCCAGTCTAGTTCTGCATATCGCCGGATGTCCGCTATGGATCGACATCGGACCATTCGACTTTTACTGCCAAATATGGATGAAAAACTATCCCTGCAATATACGCACGCACTGCGCCCTTTCTCTTATCACTGATTGCATCCAAGGAAGCTTCTCTACTTCCAATGGCGTGCTCTTATGCAGTTCTTGCCGCTGCGCCTCCGTCATATGGGAGAACATCGCCTCGGTATTGCACTGGCAAAACGTCAAGCCACGATCGAAATCTCTCAAACCTCTGTTTGAATAGGCCTTCATACAACCTACAGTTGCATCGGATTTATCTTGATCCAGTGCCATCCGCGGACTCGGAGAGTAGGTCGCGATCAGAAATGCGTAAGCCCGTGGCGTTTGATTCTTGACGTAGCTTCTTCCCGAAAAAACATCCGTGGCAGACTGAATGCATGTATTTCTATCTAACTGCACGGCCAACGCATAAGCTGCGATAGCATTTTTTACAATGACGTCGCCTCCCCGAATCGCTAAGTCGCTCACAACCATTTTCTGGCGGATATTTTGCGCCGCAACAACCATCTCTCTGTTGTCACCTTGCCACATAAAAGCCGCCATCCGGTATATGAATGACTGACTCGGATTCGCACGAGCGCACGTATCCATGTCTGCGTCGATAATCTTGGCCGCTGCGAGAACCATCGATGCAGCCTGCTCAAGATTGTCAGCATCCGCAATGGTGGCGGCATTTGCATTGTGGGTCGCGCATATAAGTATCGCGACTACTAGCGCTCCTAAAATTCTCATTTCGCCCCTTTTTTGACACTCTTCCGTATGGTGGTGGTCCGATTCTGCTCAAGCCACCGTAAATGAAATCTTCCACTATTCGCTGGAAATCTTCATTATGTCCGCAAATCTTCTTTGTTTTCGGAGTTCGCCTCGGATCAGAAGCAGGCATGTGAATTTGCGATCATCTAGATCTTTCGAAGCTTCGGAATACCTGGCCCGCTCCAGAAGATCCCACTGATCAAACCTGAAACCAAACCTTCCTCGCGCATTAACTGAAAAACCGCGGCTGGCGTCCAACCAGGTCCAGCGTCGAGGAATGGCACCTCTAACGATTGCAACCAGGTGAGCAGCGCCGCGAGTTCGGACCAGTCGCGGAAGGGTACGACCGCTACCTCGTCAATAACCGTCCCAGGTAGCTCCAACGCCTTTCGAAGGCTCGGAGATTCGCACTGAACAATTATTTCGTCGGACCGAATATCCTTCACGTAATCCATTAACCCCCCTGTTTCTGCCTTCGCACAATGTCCGCTCAGGTCAAAAGCAGATACTTCCAATCACATACCGAACATTACTGTTCTGTGCCATCGGCATCATATACCCGCCCCAAACACAGGTCATAGAGCCCTGTTGGATCTTCATCTGCGATGGGAATGGAGGGGCAACTTCCGACAACCGATTTCTCCGGTTGTGGTATTGCCTGCTTCCAAACGACCGCCCGCCGATCAGCAAGCACAACCCAATAGATCGGCTGCTTTCCCTCCTCGACCAACACCGCCCCATCCATCAACGCCGGCCGGCTTCGGAATCCAATCCTTAACTGTCCGCTCTGGGTGGAAGCGGACGTTGGTGATTGGTAAGCATTTCAAAGGTTTTTAGAAAAGCACGCGCTGCGATGCATCAAAAAGTGCGGCACCCGGTATGGATCTCAGGAAATCGAGAATCCAGAGAATGTGATTGGTGTATTGGCGGTCGTCGTCTTCATTAAAGACTACCCGAAGCTCCTCTGGTTTTAGGATGCGTTCGCGTGATCCGGCAGGTGCAATGTGCCGTGGATTAATGCTCGATGCCGGGTTGAGGCTGACATCACCTCGACTTATTGCGTAGTCAAAGACTCGCTTCACTACGCTTTGAACTCTGCGTGCTGCTTGGCCATGCCCTCTCGCGCGCGCAGTTTCGATACATTTCCAGATCGCCGATCGATCAATATCAGCGGGTGCCAGTTTACCGAGTACAGGCAGGATGTCCCTTGTAATGTAAGTCTCGTCCTGACGCGCATTCTTGTTGGCGGGACGAAGATCATCACGAATCCAATCCACTGCTAGTGACTCAAACGTTCTGGCAGTTGAACTGCCTGCTATCAACTGCCTTTTTTGTGCCGCCGGCGATATTCCGCGTTGTACCGCCGAAACCATCTCGCGATACCGTTCTCTCGCCATGGTCAAACTCATCCCCGGGTAGTTACCTATCGTTGCTTTCTCCCGCTTTCCGTTGAGCTTGTATCGGTAGCGAAACGAGAGAGTTCTCGAAGGCAAAACTTCGACCATAAACCCTTGGAAGCGGTTATCCGTCTCGTAGCATGTGTATCGGCTTTCACGCGGTTTGAGGCTCTTTAGAAATGTGTCTGAAAAGCTGCGTTTCGCTACGACTGGGACCACCAAGTTGATTTTTTCAAGCCTACCATCTTAGTGGTCCCATTGGTGGTCCCAAGTTTGGGCGGCTTCGACTGGAAGCTAGTGGACGTCACTGGACAATGAAATGGCTTAGTAGCGCGATTTACTTCGCATCAGACACACCCGTGGATGTCCTCGGACTTCTCGCTACTTGCCGATGCAGAACGAACTGAAAATGGCCCCTAGCAAATCATCGCTGGTGTAGCCGCCGGTGATTTCAGCTAGCGCGTGTTGCCCCTGTCGTAATTCCTCGGCCGCAAGTTCGCCGGAGCGGGTAGCAGCGAGCACATGCGCTGCGCGATCCAGGTGATCGGATACGCATTGAAGCGCCAGCACGTGTCGACGGCGTGCACTGAACGCGCCTTCGCCGCCGCCGGCACCGGCCAACTGCTTCAGGTATTCGCGCAATGCGTCGAGACCTTCGCCGGTTTTTACCGACAGCCGTAGGCTGGGCACGCCATGGTGCATGCCTGCAAGCGGCGGTTCGCCGTCAAGGTCGATCTTGTTGATGACGCGTAGGCGTTCGATGTTGGAAGGAAGATCGCGCAACCATGCAAGGTCGGCATCTGCGTGCTGCGCCTCGGTGACCAGCAGCACGACGTCGGCACGTTCGCGTTCGCTGTGCGCGCGGCGCACGCCTTCGCGCTCCACGGGATCGTGCGTGTCACGTAGACCGGCGGTATCGGCCAGCTCCAATACAATGCCGTCCAGCGAGATGTTTTCGCGCAGTACGTCGCGCGTGGTGCCTGCGATGTCGGTGACGATGGCACGTTCGCTGCCGGCAAGCGCATTGAGCAAGCTCGATTTGCCGGCGTTCGGGCGGCCGACGATCGCGACACGCAGGCCGTCAGTGAGACGCACGCCGCGTTGCGCTTCGCGCAGCAATTCGGCGAGTTGCGCACGTAGCGATTGCAGTTTCTGCGTGATGGCGGGATCGGCGAGAAAATCGATTTCTTCCTCCGGAAAATCGATCGCAGCCTCGATGTGCACGCGTAGTGCGATCAGCGCTTGCAGCAAAGCATCCACTTTGCGCGAGAACACGCCTTCCATCGATTGCAGTGCTGCGCGTGCGCCGGCTTGCGAACGTGCGGCGATCAGATCCGCAACGGCTTCCGCTTGCGCAAGATCGAGCTTGCCGTTGAGGAACGCGCGCTCGGTGAATTCGCCCGGGCGCGCGAGACGGGCGCCGAGTTCGCATACGCGGCGAAGCAGCATATCGAGCAGCACCGAACTGCCGTGGCCTTGCAGTTCGAGCACGTGTTCGCCGGTGTAGGAAGCGGGAGCAGGGAAGTACAGCAGCAGACCGCGATCGATCAACTCGCCGTCTGCGGTGCCGAACGCAGCGAAATGCGCATGGCGAGGGGAAGGCGTACGACTCAGCAGGGTTTGCGCGATGAAGGGCGCACGAGGACCGGATACGCGCACGATGCCAACGCCCGCCGCGCCGGGTGCGCTGGCGATGGCGGCGATGGTGTCGTCATGGAGAGCTTGTGCGGTCATGTACCTCAGCATAAACGCAGAGGGCGGCCTACGGCCGCCCTCGTGAAGTTCTTATGCCGCCGCTTTCGCTGGCACCGCATCGGTTCGACGCATCACCCACCACTGCTGCAGCAGACGGCACAGGCCGTTGACCACGTAATAGAGCACCAGGCCCGACGGGAAGAACAGGAAGATCACCGCGAACATCAGCGGCATGAACTTCATCATCTTCTGTTGCGTGGGGTCCATGCCCGGCTGCACCGGCATCAGCCACTGCTGCGCCAGCATCACGATGGTGTACAGGATCGGCAGCACGAAGTACGGGTCGGCCGCCGACAGGTCGTGAATCCAGCCGAAGAATGGCGCCTGGCGCAGTTCCACGCTATCGCGCAGCACGTAGTAGAGGCCGTAGAAGATCGGGATGGTGACCAGCAACGGGAAGCAACCGGCCGCCGGGTTCACCTTCTCCTTTTTGTACAACTCCATCATCGCCTGCTGCATCTTCTGGCGATCATCGCCGTAGCGCTCCTTCAGCGCATCGATGCGTGGCTTGAGCTTGCGCATCTTGTTGGCCGATTCGAACTGCGCGTTGCTCAGCTTGAAAGTGGCCAGGTTGATCAGCAGCACCAGCAGAACGATGGAAACGCCCCAATTGCCGGTGAGCTTGTCGAGCTGCGCGAGGATCCAATGCAAAGGCTCGGCAAAGATTTTCAACATGCCGTAGTCGATGGTGAGGTCCAGCCCAGGAGCGATCGCGCCAAGCTGCGAGGGCAGTTTGGGGCCGACGTAGAGCTGCGCGGTGTTGTCCGCATGCTGGCCGGGCGCCACGCTGATTTGCGGGCTCACGCTGCGGATGACGTAGCGCGGCTTGCCGTCGGTCTCGTTCACCACGGCGGTGGAGAAGGTGTTGGCTTCCTTTGCCGGCGGAATCCAGGCGCCGAGGAAGTACTGCTGCATCATCGCGACCCAGCCGCCAGTGACCTGGTTCTTGTCCAGCGGCTCCTTTTCGAACTTGTCGAAAGCAAGCTTGTTGAATTTCTGGTCCGGGCTGTACCACACAGCGCCGAAAAAGCCGTAGCGTGACTGGTCGGAAATGCGTTGCAGGAAGTTGCTATACACCGGCGCAGGGCGATCGACGCGCTGCAGCTGGTGATACGCATTGCCGTCCCAGGACTTGCCGCTGCCGTTGTCGATCTGCTGATCGAGGTCGATGACGTAGCTGCCGCGATGCAACGTGTAGCGCTTGAGCACCTTGACGCCGGAAGGATCGGTCCAGGTGAGGTCGACATTCAACGTGTCCTGGCCGGACGCAAGCTGATAGCTGCTCTGCGTCGCCTGGAAGAGCGCGCGATGGTCCGGTGCGGCGCCGTCGGCGCTGACCAGACCGCTTTGCGCAGCGAAGTAGTCGCTGGCACTGTCATCGAGCAGGTGGATCGGTGACGGGTTGGGATCGTGCTTTGTGCGTGGCGTGACCGGGTATTCCAGCAATTCCGAACGCACGATGCTGCCGCCGCGCGTATCGATGGTCAGGCGCAGCACGTCGGTGGTGACGGTGACAAGCTGGCCCGTGCCTTCGCCCGCATTGCCGCTCGAAATCGACGGCAGAGCGCCCGGTACATTGCTGCCACCGTTGGCACCACTACTACTGTTCGATGCGGCAACCGGTGTGGGCGGATGCGGGCCGTAATCCTGTTCCCACTGCTGGAACAACAGGTAGGCCACAGCCAGCAAGGCAAAGAGAAGGAAGGTGCGCGTTTGGTTCATCGCGTAGCGATCCGGAAGAGGCCCCGCCATGGCGGGCCAGGGGGACAAGAAAGAGGGAGATCAGCACGCCATTGTGGAGGTGTCGCCCTCGCGCTTCAACGGCGGCAATTTGCGCCAGAGGGCATCGAGCTCGGCCAGCAGCACGGAACCAGGCAGTGTGCAGGCTTGTTCGCGCGCCATCACCATCAGATCCACCGGTGGCAGCGCGTGGCGGGCGCGGCGAAATGACTCGCGTACCAGCCGCTTGATGCGATTGCGATCGACGGCGCGCTTGGAAACACGCTTGGAAATGGCGAGGCCCAACCGGGCGTGCCCCACTTCGTTCTGGCGATAGCGCACAGAAAAACAGCGGCCGCCGAAGCGACCGCTGGCTTGACGCAAGACTGCAAAGTCACCGGCTCGGCGAATCCGCGCCTCGCGCGGCAGGCCGGCGGTGCCCATCAGTGCGATCGCTTACGGGATCAGGCGCTTACGGCCCTTGGCACGGCGGGCATTGAGTATCTTGCGACCATCGGCCGTGGCCATACGAGCACGAAAGCCGTGCGTGCGGGCGCGCTTGAGCTTGCTGGGCTGGAAGGTCCGCTTC
>NZ_DAIOEU010000028.1:36167-59966 GCF_036746095.1 Dyella sp. | reverse complement strand
CGTGGTCGCGGCTGGCCAGCTCCGGCACCACGCCGCCGTAGTCGGCATGCAGCTTCACCTGGGTATACAGGGCATGCGCCAGCAGGCCGTGCCCGGGCTGCTCGGGCTCCCAGCGCAGCAGGGCCGCGCCGGTTTCGTCGCAGGAGGTTTCGATGCCGAGAATGGGGCGGAGCAGGTCAGGCATCGCAGGAGGCGCCGGTGTCGGAGAACATGGGCCGCCATTTTTGCCGATATGCCAGGCATTGCGACACCTGCCGCGCAACGCTTTGAATTCTTCACCCGCATCAGCGTATACTTTGCGGCTCGCCGCATTTCTGCGGCACGTTTACTACCCCCGGAGTTTCCATGCCCAGCGTAAAAGTCCGCGAGAACGAGCCGTTCGAACTCGCCCTGCGCCGCTTCAAGCGCACCTGCGAAAAAGCCGGCATCCTCGCCGAGACCCGCAAGCGCGAGTTCTACGAAAAGCCCACCCAGGAACGCAAGCGCAAGCGCGCTGCCGCCGTGAAGCGTCACCTGCGCCGCCTGTCGCGCGACGTCTCGCGCAAGACCCGCCTGTACTGAGCGCTGTCCGCTTCGGCGGGTTTTAGGTTCTGGCGCGACCCGCGCCGCACCTGTTCAGGGCTTGCAGCCGGCGCGTCACTCGCAGCCGCTGCCCGCACAAGGCAAACCGCACTGGCCGACGTTGTTGTACAACGTCGGCTTTGTGCTTTCCGAAGGAAATAAACGGAGCCTCCCTATGTCCTTGAAGCAACAGCTTACCGAAGACATGAAAACCGCCATGCGCGCAGGCGACAAGGATCGCCTCGGGGTGATCCGCCTGGTGCTCGCCGCCATCAAGCAACGCGAAGTGGATGAGCGGATCCAGCTGGACGACACCCAGACCATCGCCGTGCTGGAGAAGATGCTCAAGCAGCGCAAGGATTCGGTGAACCAGTACGCCGCCGCCGGCCGCGAGGACCTGGCCAACGTCGAGCGCGCCGAAATGGCGGTCATCGAAGCCTACCTGCCCGCCAAACTCAGCGACGCCGAAGTCGACGCCATGATCGAGGCCGCCATCGCCGAGACCGGCGCGAGCAGTGCGCGCGACATGGGCAAGGTGGTCGCCGCCGTGAAGTCCAAGGCCGCCGGCCGGGCCGATATGGCGCACGTGTCGACCCGCATCAAAGCCCGCTTGAACTGATGCCCGCCTCGGCAGCGCTCGATGGCGCTGCCTTCACGCCCGCCGCGTTTAGATGCACCCACGCAACACGCTGTGGGAGAAAGACGCATGCTCAAGTGGGCGATCATCTTTGCGATCATTTCCCTGATTGCCGGCTGGCTGGGCTTCGGCACCTTGTCCGGTGTTGCCGCCACCATCGCCAAGGTTTTGTTCGGCATATTCGTGATCATCTTCATCATCGCCCTGCTGGCGGTGATCGGCGTGTTTCACATGGTGACGTAGGCGATCTCGCCGCGGCGTCCGGCTAGACTAACCGGATGCGCGGCCGTATTCCCGACAGCTTCATCGACGAATTGCTTGCTCGCGTCGACATTGTCGACGTGATCGAGCGGCGCGTGCCGTTGAAAAAAGCCGGCCGCGAATGGACTGCCTGCTGCCCCTTCCACAACGAACGCACGCCGTCGTTCTACGTCAGCCCCGCCAAGCAGTTCTTCCACTGTTTCGGCTGCGGCGCGCACGGCAGCGCGATCAAATTCCTGATGGATTACGAGCGGCTGGAGTTTCCAGACGCGGTGGAAGAACTGGCCCAAGCGGTAGGCCTGAAAGTCCCCTACGAAGGCGGCCGCGACAATGCCCCGCGCGAAGACAAGACCGATCTCTACGCCGTGCTCGACGCCGCAGCGCGCTGGTACGAAGGCGAGCTGAAAAAAAGCAGCGATGCCAACGCGTACTGCCAAAAGCGCGGACTGGATGCCAACACCATCGCAAGCTTCCGCATCGGCTGGGCGCCGGCGGGTTTCGATGGCGTGATTCGCAACCTCGGCAGCAGCGACAAGCGCATGCAACTGCTGACCGAAGCAGGCATGGTCGCCAACAACGAGCGCGGCAACAAATACGATCGCTTTCGCGAACGCTTGATGTTCCCGATTCTGGACCGCCGCGGGCGCGTGATCGCGTTCGGCGGACGCGTGCTGAAATCGGAGCAAGGGCCGAAGTACCTCAATTCGCCGGAAACGCCGCTGTTCCATAAGGGCCGCGAGCTGTTTGCGCTGTGGCAAGTAAAACAAGCCAACGCCAACCTCGCGCGCATCGTGGTGGTGGAAGGCTACATGGACGTGATCGCGCTGCATCAGGCCGGCTTGCCGATTGCCGTGGCGACACTGGGCACGGCCACCACACCCGAGCACACCGAAGTGTTGTTCCGCGCCGCGCCTGACGTGGTGTTCTGCTTCGACGGTGATCGCGCCGGACGCGCGGCGGCATGGAAAGCCTTGGAATCCGCACTGCCTCGCTTGCGCGACGGACGACAGGCCTATTTTCTGTTTCTACCGGAAGGCGAAGACCCGGACACGCTGGTACGCAAGGAAGGCAAGGAAGGTTTCGAGAAACGCCTGCGCGAAGCGACGCCGCTGTCCGAATATTTGTTCGGCGAACTCTCGCATGACGTAGACGTAAGCAAGCTCGACGGACGCGCACGCCTGGCCGAACGCGCCCGACCGCTGATCGCACGCCTGCCGGACGGCGCCTTTCGCGATTTGATGGCGCAGGAGTTGGAGAAACGCACCGGCGCACGCGCCGTACTGGAAGCCGAACCTGCGGCGCGCCAGGCCATCCAGCGTCCGGGTGCGGTACAACGCTCGCTGGTGCGCAGCGCCATTGCGCTGTTATTGGCGCAACCGGGCGTCGCCGACGACGTGGAACAGCCCTACGGTTTTTTGCGCCTGGCCAAGCCCGGCGTGGACCTGCTGGCCGAACTGATCGACACCGCACGCGCAAGGCCAGGCATCAACGCCGCCATGCTGGTGGAACATTTCACCGACCGGCCCGAATACGCATCGCTGCAAAAGCTGATGGCCACCACGGTCGTCGGCGAACCGGAAACCCAGCGCGTGGAATTCTTCGACGCGCTGTCACGCATGGAAAAGCAGGCTATCGACCAGCGGCGCGATGCGCTGGTGGCCAAGAACCGCGAAGGTACATTGACCGGTGCCGAAAAGGCGGAGTTGCGCGAACTGCTCGCTGCACGCGCGCCCAAGCCGACAACCGCATCATGAGCGGCCTGCCGACCACAAGGAACGTCGATGGATTTGCTTGAACGCCTGATCTTTTTTTTCGCCGAGAACGGCTACGTGGCCGTACTGATGGCGCTGCTGCTGTGCGGCGCCGGCCTGCCGCTGCCGGAAGACATCACCCTGGTGGCAGGCGGCGTGATCGCCGGCTTGGGCTACGCCAACGTGCACATCATGGTCGGCGTCACGATGGTGGGCGTGCTGGCGGGCGATGCCGGCATGTTCCTGCTTGGCCATCACTTCGGCACGCATATCCTGCAGTGGAAACCCATCTCGTGGCTGATGCCGCCACGGCGTTACGCGAAAGTGCAGGACCAGTTCACGCGCTATGGCAATCGCCTGATGTTTTTTGCGCGCTTTCTGCCTGGCATGCGCACGGCCATCTACACCACCGCCGGCGCCACGCATCGGGTGAGCTTCTGGCGGTTTCTATTGCTCGATGGATCGGCTGCGCTGATCAGCGTGCCGATCTGGGTGTACCTGGGTTATTTCGGCGCGAACCGGCGCGAATGGCTGGGCATGTGGATACAGCGCGGCCAGAACAGCCTGTGGCTGGTCGGCGTTGTAGCAGTGCTGGTACTGCTGGCATTGTGGTTAAGACGCCGGCGCAAACGCAACGCTGAAGCACAGTAGGCTGGTGGCGCAGGCGAACCCAACCTACGGCGCTACCGCCACGTCATGGCGGTTCCACCAACCGCCACCCAGCGCCTGGAACAGCGCCACCGTATCCGCATAGCGTGCCGCACGCGCCTGGATCAGGTTGAGTTGCGCCTGCCGAGACGTCACCTGCGCATTGAGCAGCGCCACCATGCTGATGTCGCCCACGGCATATTGCTTCCGGGCGATATCAAAGCTGCGTGCGGCCGCGCGTTCGGCTCGCGCCGAGGCGGCCATTGCATCGGCATCGGCCTGCAAGGCGTGCAGGGTGTCGGCAACGTTCTGCAAGGCAGCCAGCACCGTGCTGCGATATTGCTCCGCCGCCTGCTTATAGGCCGCCTCCGCCGCGCGCTGCTTGTGCTTCAACGTGCCGCCATCGAACAATGGCGCAGTCACCGCGGCGCCAATATTCCAGAATCCCGTGCCCGCACCAAACAGGGTGTGCATCTGGTCCGTGGCGCTACCCCAGTTGGCGGTGATGTTTATATTCGGCAAGCGAGCCGCGAACGCGACACCGACTTGCGCACACGCGGCATGCAACTGCGCATCGGCCATGCGCACATCCGGACGCTGCTCGACCAGCCTGGCCGGTAGCGTCAACGGCAGGTCTTGCGGCAGTTGCAAGCTATCCAGGGTGAAGTGCGCGCCGATGTCCTGGTCAGGAGTGCGGCCGGCAAGCACCGCGAGCAGGTCGCGTTGCTGCGCCAATTGCTTGCGCAAGGCCGGCAAGCTCGCACGGGTCTGTTCCAGGATGGCCTCCTGCGCGGCCACGCCGGCATCGGACACATCACCCACGCCCGATTGCTTTTGGGTGGCATCAAGAATCTTCGACTGGCTGTCGATCATGTCCTGCGTCGCCGCGATCTGCGCACGCAACGATGCTTCCTGCACTGCCGCATTGACCAGATTGGACGTCAACGTGAGATAGGTCGCTTCCAGCTGGAAGCGCTGTGCATCGGCTTGCGCCACCAGCGATTCCACCTGGCGACGGTTGGCGCCCCACAAATCCGGCATGTAGGAAATGCTGAGTTGCACTGTGGTGAGGTTATAAATGGTGTCGTTGGAGGAAATACCGCTGGCCAATACTTGCCCGGTCTTCTGCCGCGTTGGATCGATGCTGGCACTGATCTGCGGAAAATACTGGCCACGCTGCGCGCGCACGGTTTCCACAGCTTGCCGCAACGCTTGTTGTGCTGCCGCCGCGTCGGGATTCTGCTTGAGCGCGTCGTCGATCAAGCCATTCAAGGACGGAGACTGAAACAGCGTCCACCACTGGCCGGGAATGTCCATGTCCGTGTTGAAGTGCTGCGCCGGCCCACTCGCGCCCGGCGTGGAAGCCATGGCCGAAGGCGCGCCTTCTTGCATATAGCTCTGCGTGGCAGGCGGAGCAGGCCGGTGGTAGTCCGGCCCAACCGCGCAGGCGCCCAGAGCGAGCGCTGTACCAAGCACGAGCGCCAGGCGATGCAGTTTGAAGAAACGATGCTTGGCCATGATCAAATCTCCACTTCGCCCGGCGCGTGTCCCCAGCGCTGCTTGATGAAGTTCTCCAGCCCGTAATAAAGGCTGGGCAGGATAAACAGCGTCAGCAAGGTAGCGATCGGCAAACCGCCCACCACTACCGTCGCCAAACCACGTTGCACGTCCGTGCCAATGCCCGTGGCAAGCGCTGCCGGCAGCATGCCGATGCTTGCGACCGTTGCGGTCATCAACACAGGGCGAAAGCGCTCGGTGGCACCGACCAGTACCGCTTCGAACAGCGCCATGCCTTCTCGCCGCACGCGGTTGATGTTCGACACCATGATGATGCCGTTCTGCACTGCCACGCCAAACAGGGCGATGAAGCCGACGGCGGTGGCGATGTTCAAGGTTTCGCCGCGCACGTGCAGCGCAATCAGCCCACCTACCGCCGCCAACGGCACCACACCGAGCACCAGCACGGCTTGATGGAACTTGCCGAATTCGGCAAACAGCAACACGGCCATAATCGCCATCACCAGGCCCATCACTACGATCAAGCGTGCCTGGGCGCGCTGCTCGTTCTGGAAATTGCCGGCCCATTCCAGATGATACGTGGAAGTATCGAAATGCACTTTCTGGTCGATCTGCTGCTGCGCATCGCCCAGGTATTCCGACAGCGCACGATCGCGATTGTCGATGCGGATGGTGAGCTGACGCTCGCCGTCTTCGTGCGAGATGGTGCTCTCGCCGGTGGCAAGCTTGATGTGCGCGACTTCTTTCAGCGGTACCTGCGCGCCACTGGCGGACGTGAGCGGCAGTTCGCCCACCGCTTGGAGATTGTTGGCAACGCCGTTGGCGACGCGCGCGGTGACGTTGTAGGTGCGATCGCCCACATACACCTGCGTAATCGGCGAACCACCGATGGCGGTCTGGATCAGGTTGGTGATGTCGCCGACGTTGATACCGTAGCGTGCCGCCGCATCGCGATCGGCGGTGATCGTCAACTGCGGAATCGGCGGTTCCTGGAAAATCGAGGCATCGGCAGTACCACGCACGCCGCGCAGTACGCCTACGATCTCGTTGCCGATACGGCGAAGCTCATGAAAGTCGTCACCGTAAATGCGCAGCACCAGCGGGCTATGTGCGCCGCCGATCATGTCGTTCTCACCGTCCACGATGGGTTGGCTGATCCCCACGCTGATGCCCGGCATCTGATCCATACGCGCCCTGAACTTGCGCAGGAACTCGGCCTTGGTTTCGCCATGCCAAGTGCTGTAGGGCGTCAAGCCGACGCCGGCTTCGACGTGCGATGGCGTCCACGGGTCGCTACCCGTGTCGTTGCGACCAAGCTGGGTCACGACGTAGGACACTTCGGGAAATTCCCGTATTGCCTTGCGCAACTGCGACGTCATCTGGCTTGCCTTGTCCAGCGACAGGCCGGTAGGCATCTGCACCTGCAACCACAGCGAACCCTCATCGAGTTCGGGCAGGAATTCGCGGCCGATGCTGGCACCGAGCAACAGCACACCGCAGAACGCGACGACGGCAACCCCATAGGCGATGGGCAGGTTGTGCAGTAATCGGCCCAGCGTGTGCGTAAAGCCTTCCTGCAAACGCTTGAGCGGTTTGTTTTCGAATACCTTGCGCGGCTTGCGCAAGGCGAGAAACGCCAGCGCCGGCGTCAAGGTGACGGTGCACAGCAACGCTGCCAGAAGTGCGTAGCTCACCGTAAAGGCCATCGGCCGGAACAGCTTGCCTTCCGCATGTTCGAAGGCGAACAGCGGAAAATACGCCGTGATGATGATCAAGGTGGCGAAGAAGATGGAGCGGCCCACGTGCCCGCTCACCAGCATCACGTCGTCTTCCACCAACACTTCCGTTGGCTTCATCTCGCGCTGACGCAGAATCGCCTCGGTCACCACGATCGCACCGTCCACGATCACGCCGAAGTCGATCGCGCCGAGCGAAAAAAGATTCGCCGACATGTGCGTGAACTGCATCAGGATGAACACCGTCACCAACGACATGGGAATGGCCACCGCCGCCACCAACGCGGAGCGCGGGCTGCCCAGAAACAGGATCAGCACGATGCACACCAGGCCGATGCCTTCCATTACGGTATGGAAGACTTTTTCCTTGGTCGAATTCACCAGGTCGTCGCGGTCGATGTACGGCACGATCTTGACGTCTTGAGCTGCCAGTTGCTTGTTCAATGCCGCCACCTTGGCATGGATGCCATCCAGCACGCGCGAGGGATTCTCATACTTGAGCAGGTCGACGATGCCTTCGATGGTGTCCGGGTTGTTGTCCTTGCCGAGAATGCCTTCGCGTACCTGATGGCCGTAGCGCAACTTGCCCAGGTCACGCACCAGCACAGGTACGCCGTTGTTTTGCGTGACCACGATGTCACCAAGATCTTTCAGCGAATGCACCATGCCGACGCCGCGCACGATGTACGACTGCTCGCCGCGCGTAATGCGGCCACCCCCGGCATTGGAGGTGTTGGCGGAAATCGCCGCCGTCACCTGATTGACGCTGACGCCGTAGTGCAGCAGTTGCGCGGGGTCCAGTTCCAGCTGGAATTCCTTGGTGAAGCCGCCGAAGTTGTCGACGTTGATCACGCCAGGCACCTGCTGCAAAGCCGGAATCACAATCCAGCGCTGGATCTCCGACAGCTGCATCAAATTCTTCGAGTTCGATTCCAGCGTGTAGCGATAGATCTCGCCGGCCGGCCCGCTCACCGGATCGAGCCCCGGCGACACACCAGCGGGCAGCGTGACCTGGCCCAGACGTTCCTGCACACGCTGGCGTACCCAGTAATCGTCGGAGCCATCCTTGAACACCATGGTGATCAACGACAGGCCGAAGGTGCTGCTGGAACGCATGCTCACCAGGTTCTGCGTGGTGGCCAACTCGCGCTCCAGTGGGATGGTGATCTGCTGTTCGATTTCTTCCGCCGCAAGGCCTGGCACCTGCGTGGTCACTTGCGTCGTGACATCGCTCAGCTCCGGATATGCTTCAATCGACAACTGCGTCCACGAGTAATAGCCGAAGCAGACGACGAGGAACGTCACTACGAAGAACAACCTGCGTTTCTCGAAGCAGAAGCGGAAGAGCCGGTCAATCATTGAGCAGCACTCCGCCACGGAGAACGACGCGATCGCCTGCCTTCAGGCCCTTGAGTACGCGTGTATCGCCGTTGTCGTCGTAGCTGAGGTCCACCGTGCGACGTTCGAAGGTCCACGGTGATACTTCGATGAACACGCTGATGTTGTCGTTGTTCATCAGCAGCGCCGATTCGGGCACGAACACCTGGGCCGGTTGCGGCACGTCAATGCTGGCGTTGGCGTACATGTTGGGCTTGAGCTTGCCGTCCGCATTGGCGAACATCGCTCGCACCAAGTCACGGCGCGTATCTGCCTGCAGCACCGGGTTCACGAACGCCACCGTGCCGTGGAACAGCTGGCCTGGATAAGCGGCCAGCATGGCGTCCATCTTCTCGCCTTTGGCAACCATTCCCACGTCGCTTTCGGGCACGTTGGCCGTGATCCATACCGAATCGAGATTGGAAACCGTCATCATTGCCGCGGTGACATCGTTGACGTACGCACCAGGCGATGCCGATAGCGCGGTGACGTAACCGCTGGTCGGCGCCACGATCTGCATCAGCCGCTGCGTTGCGCCAGCTTGTGCACCGCCCACGGCGGCAAGGCGCGTCTGCGCGCCATTGAATTCCGCCAACGCCTGGTTGTATCCGCTCTGCGCCGATTCCAGATCCTTGGTGGCATTGCCGCCTGCCGCCTTGACGGCACGTGCGCGGTCGAGCGATTTCTTCGCAAGATCCAACGCATCGCGCGCTTTTTCGGCATCGGCATGTGCTTGCGCGAAATCGCCGGAGTCCATGACGGCCAGCAACTGGCCTTTAGTAACATGGTCGCCCAGCCCCACTTTCAGCTCCATCAACTTGCCCGTAAATGGCGGCAGCACGTTGGCGGTATGCGCGGGATCGGCTTCCACGTTGGCCGGAAACACCATGGCATGCGGCGCCTGGCGCGATTCAACTGGCTGCACTGCCAGTTCCTTGCGCAGCGGAGAGCCTTCCGGCACCTTGATCCGGCCGTTTTTCTCGACGGTAAACGCCGGGGGCTGCTCAGCGTCGTTCGCGCCATGCGAACAGGCCGCAAGGCCCAGGGCGAGCGTGATGGCGAGCGCCAGTTGGCGTCCATGTGTGTTCAGCATCGTTTGTCCCCATTCGATTCGGCGCAAGCGCGCTTACTGCAGCCACAAGGCCACAGTGGTGTTGCAGTACGGTGAAGGGAACAAGGCAAAGCCCTGCGTACCCGGACCGCGGTTTGGCCGTGCAAGCCCACCGCCCCAGGGTTAGGGTGCGGCAGTCAGCGAAACGGACCAATAGTCGGAGGTTCGGCTTGCGTATGACTGTCCAAGTTCAGGCTTTTCCTTCGGCAACGGCGTGATGACCGTTTGCTTGAACCAGCCGGCCCTGCAGCAGGCCGGCGCGCTCCAATGGCAGATAGGCAATCGCCGCCAGGTGCGAATGGATACGGCGCAAATCGCGCAAGATGCGCAGATAGACATCGCCACCGCCGCCATCGCGCTGCTGGCGCAGCTCGCGGATGTGCCGGTCAGAGGCGTCGTTTTCCAGGCGCCACAGCAATTCCTTGCGTTCCATCAATTGCTGCGCGGCACGTAGATCGCCCCGCATGAACACGGCAAGGGCCAGGCGCAGGCTTTCCATGATCTGGCCGTGCATCGCTGCCAGGTCCTGGATGTCGTCGGCGGAAAAATCCTGCCCGCGCTGGGCTTTCTTCGTCGCGAATTCCACCAGGTTGTTGGCGGTGATGTCGCCGATGTGCTCGATGTTGATCACGAAGGCGTGGATTTCCTGGCTGCGTTCGCCATCTTCTTCGTTCAAGGCTTCGCCGCCGAGGTCAGCCAGATATTGGCGAATGGCAACGCCGAGACGATCCAGGCACGGATCCATCCTGCTGATGGCGGCGGCACGCGCACTGTCTTCCTTGCCGAAGACTTCCACCAATCCTTTGAGCATGTCTTCGACCATGTCGGCCATGCGCATGGATTCGCGCTGCGCATTCACCAGCGCCACGCCGGCGCTTTCCAGCGCGGCATCTTCCAGGTACTGCGGCACGCCCGGATCGGCCGGCTGCGGCGGCTCCGGCAGCAGGCGCACCAGCCATTGCGCAAGCTTGTTCACCGGCAGCAGGAAGACCAGCGCCAAGCCAAGATTGAAAGCGGTATGGAAATTCACGGCGACGCGTGCAGGCGAATCGCCCAGCGCCGACAGCCAGTGCGCCATCGGATGCAATAGTGGCAGGCAAATGACGCAGCCAAACGCGCGCACCAACAGATTGCCCAGCGGCAAACGGCGTGCGACCGGCGTGTGTGCTTCGAGCAGGGCCGGCAAGGTGCTGCCGAGATTGGTGCCGAGCACCAGGGCCATCGCACCAGGCGCATCCACCACACCGCCGGTGGCGAGCGACACGATCAGCAGCACCACGGCTACGCTGGAGTGGCATATCCAGGTAAGCAACGCGGCGAGCAATACCGCAAACACCGGCTCATCGGCGAGCGCACGCATGCCGACCTTGAGCAGCTGTGCGTTTTCCATCGGCGCCATGGTCAGCACCAGCAGATGCAGCGCCAGCAACATCAAGCCCAGGCCAATGCCGACGCGGCCGATGTTTTCATAGCGCACGTCGTCGCTACGGCGATGCAGCGCGGTGCCGAAGAGAATCAGCACCGGTGCGATCAACGCGATGTTGAACGACATCACCTGGACGATCAGCGTGGTGCCGACGTTGGCGCCGAGCATCACCGCCAGCCCCGGCGCAAGCCCGAGCATGCCGCTGGCGGCGAACGAGGTGGCCATCATGCCGGTAGCCGTGCTGCTCTGTAGCAACGCAGTGATGCAGATGCCGAAAGCAAAGGCACTCGGCCGCGTACCGAGAAAACGGCCCAGCGAACGGCGCAACATGCTGCCGTAGCCACGCAGCACGCCACTGGTGACCATATGCGTGCCCCACAAAAGCAGGGCGACGTAGCCGGCGATGTCGAAGAATGCGAAGGTGCCGTTCATGGCCGGCCTCCCAAAAGATGTTTGCGTAATTTTTGTGACCGTCATTCCCGCGAAAGCGGGAGTCCATTTGCTTTGACGTAAAAGTCAAAATGGATTCCCGCTTTCGCGGGAATGACGGTCCCTGTGTATCGGACTGCTGGGATGCCAATCCCGGCTTTCCGGCAGTCTCCCCATGCCGGGATCAGCAGCCCGGCCTACGAATAGACGTGACTACAACCACGCTCTATATCGGCGCATGTAAAGCACCTTCACCGCCTGCGTCAGCGCGCAATAAGCCACCACCGTGGCCGCCAGCCAGCCGAAGTACGCATCGGGCAGATGCACCATGCCGATCTTCATGCCGATGCCGGTGAACGGAATGATCATGCCGATCACGATGATCGCCGTGGTAAGACCCAATACCGGCGCCGCGGCGATGCTCTGCAGGAACGGGATCCGGCGCGTGCGGATCATATGCACCACCAGCGTCTGCGTGAGCAGGCTCTCGATAAACCAGCCCGACTGGAACAGCGACTGATGCTCCGCGCCGTTGGCACCAAATACAAACCACAGCAGCAAAAACGTGGTGATGTCGAAGATCGAGCTGGTCGGCCCGATCCACACCATGAAGCGGCCGATGTCGCTGGCATCCCATTTGCGCGGCTTGCGCAGGTATTCCTCATCCATGCGATCGAACGGAATCGACAACTGCGAGATGTCGTACAACAGGTTCAACACCAGCACCTGCAGCGGCAGCATCGGCAGGAACGGCAGGAAGAAACTCGCCACCACCATGCTCAGCACGTTGCCAAAATTGGAGCTGGCCGTCATCTTGATGTACTTGATGATGTTGCCGAAGGTGATGCGTCCTTCCAGCACGCCCTCTTCCAGCACCATCAGGTTCTTTTCCAGCAGGATGATATCGGCCGATTCCTTGGCGATATCGGTCGCGGTATCCACCGAAATGCCGACGTCCGCTTCGCGCAAGGCCGGCGCATCGTTGATGCCGTCGCCGAGGAAGCCCACCGTGTGGCCTTGGCGCTGCAGCGATTTCACCACGCGCGCTTTCTGCAGCGGCGACATCTTGGCGAACACCGTGGTGCGCTTCACCATCTCATCGAGCGCGGCATCGTCCAGCGGCTCGATATCGCGGCCTTGCGCGGAGTGCTCCACGTTCAGGCCAACCTCGCGGCAGATCTTGCGCGTTACCGCTTCGTTGTCGCCGGTGATCACCTTAACTTCCACGCCGTGGTGGTGGAGCGCGGCAATGGCGGTGGCTGCTGTGTCTTTCGGCGGATCGAGGAAGGCAAGGCAGCCGACCGCGGTCAGTTCGGTTTCATCGGCCACGCCATAGGTGCGATGGGCGGGCGGTTGCTGCCTGATCGCCACCACCAGCACGCGCAAGCCATCCTCGTTGAGGCGGCGCGTCATCGCCTTGATTTCGCGGCGGCGCTCGTCAGTCATCGGCACGATTTCGTCGCCGCGCCGCTCGGTGGAGGCGATCGCCAGCATTTCTTCCACTGCGCCTTTGCATACCAGCAAATGGTGGCCATCGCCATTGGCGAGCACCACCGACATGCGGCGGCGCTGGAAGTCGAACGGGATTTCGTCCACGACGCGATAGCGCGCCACGATCGGTTCCAGATCGCGATGCGCCAGCACGGCCTTGTCCATCAGGTTCTTCAAGCCGGTCTGGAAATGGCTGTTGAGGTAGCCGTATTCCAGGGCGTCATCCGAGTCTTCGCCATCCAGGTCGAGGTGGCGTTCCAGCACGATCTTGTCCAGCGTCAACGTGCCGGTCTTGTCCGTGCACAGCACGTCCATCGCGCCGAAGTTCTGGATCGCATTCAAGCGCTTCACCACCACCTTGCGCTTGGACATCGCCAAGGCGCCTTTGGCGAGATTGGCCGTGACGATCAGCGGCAGCATCTCGGGCGTAAGGCCTACCGCCACCGATAGCGCGAACATCAGCGCTTCGAGAAAGCCATGCTTGTACCACTGGATGCCCAGCACGATCGGCACCATCACCAGCATGAAGCGGATCAACAGCCAGCTGACGCTCTTGACGCCGCGATCGAAGCTGGTCTGCACGCGCTCGCCGACGATGGTGCTGGCCAGCGAACCCAGGTAGGTGCGCGAACCGGTCGCCACCACCACCGCCGCGGCCGTTCCGCTCACCACGTTGGTGCCCATGTAGCAAACGGTGGGCAGGTCCAGCGGATTGCCCTTCTGCGTGCCGTGCTCGCCGCCTTCCACCACGTGCGCCTGCGCCGGGCCGGCTTTTTCCACCGGCAGGGATTCACCGGTGAGGATCGCCTGGCTGATGAAGAGGTCCTTGGCGGTGAGCAGGCGCAGGTCCGCGGGCACCATGTCGCCTGCCGCCAGGTGCACCACGTCGCCGACTACCAGCTCGTTTACCGGGACTTCGATGCGCTCGCTATGGCCATCCGAAGCGCGGCGCGTGACCGTGGCGGTATTGCGCACCATCGCCTTGAGCTTTTCCGCCGCCTGCGAGGAGCGGTATTCCTGGCTGAAACTCAGCAGCACGCTGATGCCCACCATCACCGCGATGATGATCGGGCCGGACAGGTCATCCGGCGTCACGAACACCTGCACCACCGCCAGGATCACCAGCACGACGATGAAGGGATTGTTGAAGGCGCGCAGCAGCTGGAGCGACCAGTGCGGCGGCTTCTCATGCGATACCTCGTTGATGCCGTCGCGCTCGAGACGCTCGGTGATCTGTTCTTCGTCGAGGCCCGCGAGGCTGGTATCCAGGCCGCTTAACAAGGCTTCGTTTTCACGAAACGCATCCTGCGCGGCTGCCACGTGCTGAGGTGCTGCAGCCGTCTTGGCCTTGGCCGCCTGAGTGACTCGGTTCATCATGTCTCGCTTCCGTGGAATCAAGTTGTTGCGACGGAGGCGAGCTTTAAGGAAAGGCCCGCCCCCCTAGGGCAATCCGCGGCCAGGACCACGCCCCGCGGACCGGCGCTGCGATCCTGGCGGAGGCCATCCTTTAGGAGCCTGGCTCCACAGCGGCGAATGACGCATCAGTGACCTGATACCAAATGAAGATGACGAGACGTACACGGCGCAGCAACTGGGGCACGCTCGGCGGCTTGTCGCTGGCTCAGCGGCCGGGGAACGGTGACAGTGATGGCGGGACGGCGCACGGCTTGACGGCGGCCGGCCAGGGAAAACCGGCCCGCGGTGCGAAAACGGAAGAAATCACGAAGGAGCTTCATTGGCCCATCTCCTCTATAACGGTGCCCACGGCACCGTTAGGAGCGGGCCGGACTTCCCTAGTCGAGGAAAGCGCCGGCCAACCGCTGGCGGTTGCCGCGAACGATCAGCTTGTTATGCAATGCCGGCACCCGATGCTCGCGGATGTCGACGTTGCGACTAGGGTAAACGTCCATATGCCTTGGTTAGTTCGGACAGAGGCCCGGCCGGCAAAAACTGCGCCGGTGGGCGCGGGAATTGTCTTGCTGCGGTGCGAAAGTGTCAAGCCTTGGCCATATTTTTTTTTCGATAGCATCTTCTCTCCCGGCCCTGCCACAGCCGAACTAAACGATGGCGATGAACAGCGTTTTGCCTTGAGCCGGGGCAGAAATACATGGCCGTTGCCTCACGAGTCATTCGTGGGAGCCCAGATGGCGAGCATCGTCTGCGTGAAAGCGGGCACCAGCACGCGATTGCCGTAACCACTGAGATGGTTGTCGTCCAGGTAGAGCGGCTTGCCATGATCGAAGGCCGAGCAGGTCGAGCCGGGACAAAGCAGCGGCAAGGGATCCCACACATAGAGGCCCGGATGCTCGCGCTGCAAGGTCTTGAGGAGCGCCATTTGCGGCGCACGCAACTGCTCCAGCAGGTAGCGTTCCACGGTCAAGCCTGGCTTGCACACCGGGTTCATCCTGTTGAACCAATCCGAGCAACGGTAGGGCGATGCTTTGAAAACTGGCTTGGGCGCATCGATCAGAATGTGTACCTGCATGGCCTCCAGTCGCGCCAATACCGCCTCGGCAGAGACATGCGCGCGTTCTAGCTGCTTCGGGATCAGCTCGGACTGAGCTTCCTGGAACGCAGCATCCTCACCCCGGGTCCATTCGCGTCCGGCGAGTTCCGGCATGCGCAAAGAAGCGAGAAAAACGATGTCGCCGGGTTTGGCCCTGGCTTCGATGTCCCGCAATGCGGCTTCCCGCTCTTCCGCGCAATCGGCCGGATCCGGCCCCATCAACGTAACCACGCCGCAGCCGCCTTGCTCATGCTCGATGACCTCGAACTGCAGCCGGTACGAGACGATGCTCAACATCGTGCGATAGGCCACCGCATGCGAGTCGCCGAGGACAAACAGCCGGCGATTCCGCAAGCGCTCATCCTCGATCGGCGCGACAGGTTCGCGCACGGGGTATTTCCGCGAGTACCACGTATAGGTGTCGCGCGTCTGGTGCAACGACAGGAGTTGGGCATTATCCGAGAGCCAGCGCGCGGAAGACCACAACAGGCCAATCGCCGCCAGCCCAGAGGCGATGACCATCCAGGGACGCCGCGGCAATGCGGCGTAGTTGCGGTGAACAGGTGTCTCGATCCAGTGATACGAGGCGGCGGCAACCGCAAAAACCAAGATCGGATAGATGAGCCGGACAGCCAGATGCTCCAGCCCGCAGGTCCATCGCAGGAAAACAGCAACCGGCCAATGCCAGAGATAGAGCGAATAAGACAACCTACCCAGATAAGTGATCGGCGACGCTTGCAACAAGCGCTGGAGGAAATGCGGCGCGCTCCGGTTTTGCACCAGCGCAGCCATCGACAACACGGTGCCTGCCACGGTCACTACGGCCCAGGGCATGGGAAATAGCCGGCGGTCCGCCCAAAGAAAACCCACGATCACCAGCACCAGGCCAAGCACACACAGCAGATGCAAGCCGGCGACCGAACGAGGCCAGCGGCGTCCCGTATCGATGAGTTGGAAGAGCACGGCTCCCGCCGCCAATTCCCAGAAGCGGCCAGGCAACAGGTAGAACGCCGATAGTGGCTCGCTTCGCGACTGAAGCGTACTGATCCCGATGGACACCAGCCCCAGCGCCGGCAACAAGGCCCAGACCAGCGGCCTTCGTCCCTGGTAGCGCAGCCATAGGAAATAGAGGGCCGGAAAAACAAAGTAGAACTGTTCTTCCACACCAAGCGTCCAGGTGTGCAGATAGGGGTTCAGCTCGGCGCCTGGCGAAAAATAGGTGTCCGTATTCCAGGCCAGGACAACGTTGCTCAGGCCGAAAAAGGCGGCGTACCCGGAGCGGGCATTCAACTCGCTTCGCCAGACTTGGGGCAAGAACAACGTCGACAGCAGGAAACACGCCAGCAGCATGACCAGCAACGCGGGAAGAATGCGCAAAAAACGCCGGCGGTAGAAATCCGCGAGATAAGCCTGGAAACTCAGATGTGGACGGCCCGACAGCGACTGGCTGATCACATAGCCGGAGATGACGAAAAACATGTCCACGCCGGTAAAGCCGCCAGGAAGGATGTGCAAGCCATCGGCATGAAAGACGATGACCGCGAGAACGGCGATGGCGCGCAGGCCGTCGATAGCGGGGATATAAGCCAAAGAGCGCTGGCGCATATACCTGTCCTTATCTTGTGTTGCCTTAACGCGAAAACGCGATGGAATGCGCTTGGCCCTTCGCGGGGGAACGTAGACTGCGTTTTCCGACCGGGGCGTTGCGGGCCAATCTCTACGCATCACCTGCGAAGCAGTCGCGAACACGAGCGCCCCGCCCGCCTACATCGGAGTCCAGCTGCCTGCGCACGGGGCGCTGCGGCATAACAGCTGGAATGTTCAGCGGCCCTTTTGTTCCGGGCTCGCGTGGCTCTTCCATGTAATCGAACGAGGGTCCGCAATCGTGTTTTCGTCCTGGGAAAAGTCACCGTATTGCGGAGCGATGTCCGGGTCATCCTCCCAGCTGGCTTGTTGCGTGAACGTGCCGGCTTTCCGATTGAATTTCAGATAGTGGTGGGCCGTTTTACCGCCCCAGTCGGATGAAGGAAGAGATATGTAGTGCACCGAGTACTCCTCATCGGTCAGATGGCCGCGCGCAACATACACACCGTAGTGTTCCTCCCCTTGCGAAATGATCTTGTACGTGCCGTTGTCGTAATAGAACAACGTCGCATCGGGAAAGGGCTTCTTTTCATACATCTTTCGGTAGAAAAGCTTCTGCCGGATCGTTGGCCTGCCAAACTGGACACTGATCGACGGTCGATCGGCCGCGATGTTTCCGGCTGAAGAAAGCGGCATGGCCGCCAGCATCAAGAAGGATATGAACATGTTGTACTCGCCACAGTTGATGGATCGCCCGCCACATTGGGTACTAGGCGCGGACGCTTACTAACGTAAGCATCGTAGATATAAATATCAGAGGCGAATGGCGTGGAATTCCTCGACCTAAAGACTGTGCAGGCGTAGGCTCTTCACACGCATATGCAGGTGAATACCTTCAATCTCGCTGACAAGACTTTCCTCTCGTCCGGACTACTGCTTTAAAAATCGGCGGGTAATCGCCAGCCAGTTGCACGCACCACCGCGTGGATATCGAATACCGCGTTACTACCAACGCATCCGTGATTGTTTCGATATTTGCCAGGCCCATCGAGCCTTGCCTGACGAACGACTATGAAGATCACGATCAGCCCTTCCCCCGATCTCCCCGATACCCACTCAGCCTCCACAACGCCGCAGCCTTCGCCCTCGCCCGGCCCTGCGCCGCAACTGCAAGCCGTCCCGACTCCCTATCCGTGGCAGTCCGCCAGTTCTACGCCATCGCCGGCAAGCCTGTACACGCGCGCGCCACGCTCGGTGCAAATCCATTCGGGCGGCAGCACTGACAGCAACAGCCGCACCGACGCCAACACCCCTCCGCTTTCCCCGCAAGCACAGAAACTCCAGCAGCTTCCCAAGGCACAGCAAGACTCGCTGATCCAACAGGGCACGTCGATCGATGCCCAGAAGAACACGTTGCTGAAAACCTATCCATCCGTCTCCAAGCAGGCCTCGGCACGCATGCAGGCATGGGTGGACGAAACTTACGGACCCGGGCATGACGTGAGTAAGTTGTACCTGGTGCGTTATGGCAAAGACCCGCATGGCCATCCCTCGCACACCAGCTCCAACCCGAAGCTGGACCAGGAGGGCGTGGCCGCCGAAACGACGCCGCTGTGGCAGGTACTCCAGAACAACATGTCCAATGGCAGCCTGTTCGGCAACGACTACAGCGCCAATCGGGGTCAATATAAAATTGTCGACGCCAGCGACATAAACAAAAACTACAACGACGCGAACGGTCTCCTGGATCCGGAGAAGCTCTACAACGCACGCGACAAGGTCGACTTCAAGTCCGAGCAAACCGCGAGCGTAGACACGTATTACGGCAACCACCATCAGGACGTGGCCCAGTGGGCCAAGCAGCGCGCGCTTACCCAGCTGGAAGTTCAGCATGTCACCGGGGGCGTGAGCGATGCGGATTACACCGGCATCAAAAACCTGCTGGAAACCGGCAAAGGCGGCAAGGTCTTCACGCTTGCCACAGGCCAATACGTCCTTGCCGGCGGCCTGCGTATCGAGCTGGATTCCGGCAAGAACTTCACCTATCTGCCCAAGGAGGATTATCCGTATCAACCCTTCGCTAACAGCTGGGATGCCACGGCATCCATTCGCAAGTATGGCGATGATCCGAAGCAGGCCACGGACTTCGTCGGCAAATACCGTTCCCTGCTGGGCGATCCAAACCTGGAAAACACCAACGCGGTGCAGGACCTGCAAGACGGATCGACGAGCAAGCTCAATAAGCTGCCGGCAAAGATGACGTCCGAGGAGGCCTATAAGGCGCACCACGGAAGGGAGTACGACATTACGCGGGATCCCTTCGGTGAATTGGCCACGGCCTCGCACCGCAACGACAAGCAGGATGTGCAGGATGGCGTCAAGTCGAACGCGGATATTCGCGATGCAACCCTCAAGAAATGGGGCAACATCGCACTGGAAGTGGTGATGGATGTAGCGCCTGTCTTACCTGGCGGAGAACTAGGCGAATGGGGGGAAGCTGCGGCTGAAGGAAGTGAGCTGGTTGGCAACGGCATCAAAGACGGCGAAGAAGCAAGCGTCGCGGCGCAGGCCGGCGCTCGAGACGGTGTCGCGGAAGGTTCGGCCGGTGGCGTTTCGAAAGCGGGCGTGAAAGGAACCGGCGACGGCAACCTCGGGGCGATCGACGAACTCAAGCACACCATGCCAATGTCTGACCAGCTTGCTGCGCGTCTCGCGCCGCTAAAGGCCGACGTCGACCCCCAGAAGTTGGTGCTGAACAAAGATCTGGGCCTTTATCAAGACCGCAGCGCGGGAACGCTGGGCGGTGATGACCGGACCTTTGCGCGCAAAGGCGGCGACTACTACCAGGTGAAGAAGCAAGACAACTATGACGTTATCGTCAATCCCCGCCACCCGAACATGGTTACCGGCGGCGTGCCGGTCGAGCTGGATGGCGAGGGTGGCATCGAAGCATTCCTGGACGACACGCCGGGGATCAAGGGAGGCGGGGATTCGCCACAACCCTCCACTTCCGCTCCTCGTGTCACCCTAGCCCAAGCGAGAGACCAAAGCTCCGCTCGCCACTTTATGGACGCCGAACGCCGTCATCCGTTCGTCAGGCCGGATGGCAGCGTGGATACAGATCGCTACCAGCAATACTGGAGTGATGAGTCTTACGCCCGCAATTTTACGGACGAACAAGGCCATCAGCCGTTTCGCTTGGCAAATGGCAGAGGGAACGTTGATGGTTACGGTGAATTCATGGGTGACGAGGCTGCTGCTCGCAACGTTACCGATGCGCTAGGCAACCACCCTTTCGTTAGACCGGATGGCAGCGTGAACATGACCGCTTATCAACGTCATCAGATGGAAAGGGCGGCCCGCAACTATCGAAATAGAGAGGGCCACCATCAGTTCCGCCATGCGGACGGCAGCGCGAACACGTTCAGATACGGTAAAAAAAATTCGAGCGAAGCACGCGCGCGCAGGTATACCAACGCACAAGGCGAGCAACCATTCATCGGGCGCAACGGTGAAACGAGCTACCGTGCCTTCAACGCCTATCTCAAGCAAGAGGACGCCGCCGGCCAATTTACGGACCCATTAGGCAATCACCCGTTCGTCGGAGTGGACGGTAGTGTGGACGTGGATCGCTACACGCGATACGAGCCCTACCAAACAGAACAAGATAAGCGGCTTATCTCGGAAATTCGTGGTCCTACCCCACCGGGCAACGTAGATCTGGTCGCTTACAAACAACACCGAAGTTGGGAGATTGCTGCCCGCAAGTTTACCGATGTCGATGGCAACCATCCGTTCTTACGGCCGGATGGCAGTGCAGACGTGGATGCTTACCGCCGCATGACGTTTCCGGGTGACCCATACAGCCCTATTATTCAAAAGGAAGTGATGGAAGATGCCGCTCGCTACTACAGGAACGCAGACGGCAGCCATCCATACGTCCACAGGTTTACAAACCTGCAAGGGCAAGAGGAAGAATTCGTAGACGTGGCGGCCTATCAGCAAGACCTGAATTGGGAGACCGCCGCCGATCTGCATATCGACGAACATGGCAACCATCCTTTTAGAGGACCGAATGGCAGCGTGGACGTGGCGGGTTACAAAAACTTCCGCGGGGGTATCCTCTACTGACGAGTGAGACAAACCTGCCTTCGTCAAGGCGCAAGACGGCTCCGAAGTAACATGACTGCGCACAGACGCGACACTGTGGCAAGAGTGACGATGTCCCGTCGAGGCTAACTTCGTCTCCTGGTCGAAATTCGAAAAACCATAGGCCGGAAGAGAGTAGCCTAAATAGTACGTTTGAAATCGCTGTCGGCACTATGCCCGGAAGGGCGCCATCCATTCGCCGAAAGCAACGCATTCCTGCAGCGCGTCCCGAACAAAAAAGACAGTGCCAGCGGCCACTTCCATTACTTGCGGGAGGGGCTGACGCAAGTCCGTTAGAAGCAAAAGCAAGCGCCCGCTACGAATCAAAGCGTCACTGCCAGGCGTCATCGGCCCCCGCATCCTACATCTCAGCTCTGGCAGTGGGCCGAACCGGAAACTTCCGATATACATATGTATGGCATTCAGCGCGTTGCTTTGTTGGATATTTCACGCAAGGCACACGGAAGTGCCCCGGGTGGAGAAAGTCGGGACCCAGCGACCATGCTGGGTCCCGGTGCTTTGTTGGGATGAGGGGAGCCGCATGTCGAATCGGTGGGAGAAAGTCGCGGCGAATGCCTTAGCGCCGGAATAGTCGCTTTACTTCGCTGCCGCATGCCCATTGATCCGGCTTTCTTGAGAACTTGAAACGCACGCGACAACCATGCGCCGCAAAGAGCACGCGCGGCTCACAAGATCGCTGATGCCACCTCGATAGCCGCAGCCGCTCAAATAGCGCGCATACTCGCATGCCACCACGCGCCTGGCTCTGGGGCAGTGCACTTGACGTCAGTTGTAACTCAAACTGACCATCACCTTGCTTTCGAAGCTGCCCGCCTTTACCGGCGCCTGGCGATAATAGGCGGCTTTCAGGTCGAGCGTGGCGGTGCCGTTGGTTACATTGAGCGTGCGTGTCCGATCGCTGTCCTTACCGTTGGCAGGAATGAGCTTTCCATCGCCTGACTCTAGTTGTAGGCCGAGCCCCGTCGCATCGCCGGCATTCTGGAAGCGGAGCCCATCGCCGGCACTGGGGGTGCCACTGAATAAAAAACTGACCTGTGTGGCATTACTGCTGCAGTCTGCAGTAAGAGTAAAGGTTGGCGTATACCCGAAGCTTTGGTTGGAAGCTGGCACGCTGCCCACGGGATAGGTGTCCAAACGGATGGTTCTGTTCACGTCCCCGGCGTGGAGATTGCAGGTGACGTTATCCTGGATAAGTCCTTGCACGGCAATGGTGCCGGTGGTCGCAGCAAAAGCAGTCGACATAACCGAGGTGGCGAGTGCAATACCAGTTCCCAGTAATGAGAGTTGAAAGAAGTTCATGGCGGTGTTTTCCACTCAAGGCAATTGAAGGGCGAGCGGCATGTGTTCAGTTGTAGCTCAAGGTAACAGTGACCCTGCTCAAGAAGGTCCCTCGTGAAACGGTCCCAGCACCACGTGCGTAACCGACCTCAATGGGAAGTTGCGCGATGCCACTGGAGGCATCGACCGAGAACGTGCGTTGGTCATCCGAGCCATTGGCCGGAACGGCGCCGTAGGGTGTACCTACATACAAACCAAGACCCTGGGCGTCACCGGTGTTCTCGAATAAGGTTCCATCTACCTGTGAGGCGTGACCACTGAACTTGAACGACGCTGTTGAAGCCCCTATGCAGTTAGCGGTGACCGGAAATGCCTTCAGGCCAAACTTGCCGCTGGCTGGAACGTTCTTGAGTTGAAAGGGTTCCAAATTGACCGTACGGTTTTCGTCCCCAGCACTGAGATTGCAGGTACCGCCGGTCACTATCACCGTGGTTTGGTTGATCCATACTGCCGAACTGGCTGACGGCGCGCTATTTATTGAAGTGTTGAATCCTGTTACTTTTTCCCAGCCCACCTGCTGTGAAGGAATTACGTATGTCCCTGGGTTGAGTGTGCTTGTCGCAACAAACCGTATTCGCGTTCCAGAACCGATGTCATAGTCAAAAAAGGATTGGTCGCCGAATGGGTATATCAACACAGACCCACCGGTTCCCAACGGAGAAAAACTTGGATTTCTATGATCTCGGCCGTCAAGTATGTATCCGATCCCGTCAATGCCGGTAGGATAAACGGCATAATTTTGAAAAGTCACATTGGTTGGCCGTTTAACTTCAGATAACCATGAAAATGTTCGCGATGCGCGGCCGCAACCACTGAATATGGTTTTTGCATCTGATTGACCTTGTATATTTCCAATTTGGCTTCCGGAGGAAATAGGACCCTTAACGGTATTTGTGGCCGGAACCGGCAGCGTTTGCCTCGGCATGTCAACGCGTATAGGCACGCCGATGTACCCGTTTGAAGCGGGACACGTCTGTGCGTAACCCCTGTCCGGCACGAGCGAGACAATCGCCATCACAAGCAAGTACTTCATATTCGCGCTCGACGGCAGCAATCGTCCAACTTTCGGATTGGAATATACAAATAATCCGCCTGATGCGATGGCGATTCTTTGCATTCGAGATATTTTTTCCGGCCGGCCCGATAATGTCGTTACCATGGGTTCGTTTCCTCTTGATCATGCGTCGCCGGCAACAGCGGCATCGTTTCGAAAGCCGAAGGCTTCCATGTAGTCGTCGACGGCGGAGCGACTGTT
>NZ_DAIOEU010000028.1:0-36067 GCF_036746095.1 Dyella sp. | reverse complement strand
CCTGTTCCTGTTCCTGTTCCTGTTCCTGTTCCTGTTCCTGTTCCTGTTCCTGTTCCTGTTCTTGTTTCCGCCCCCGTGCACGACGCACGAATGGCATCGGCCACGCGCTGCCGCTGCTTGCCCTGCGCCGGCAGGTTGTAATCGATATGGCATTGCTCGTTCGCAGTGCTGCCCCACTTCACCGTCAACGTGCCGCTGTCGGCGATGCCGCGCACGTACAGTCGGCTGGCCTGGCCCACCACGCCCACGCTCTTGCCTTGGGCGTCGTAGACATCGGCGCCGAAGGGCAAGGGCTCGCCATTGGGTTGGTCGGCCTTGATCAGCACGGAGCGGCCGCTTTCGGTTTCGTACTTGATCGGCACCACGGCGCCGCGGCGTGGCGCCACGTTCTCGGAGGCGCTCTTCAGTTCCACGTCGACGGGAATGTTGGCAGGATCCAGTTGCACCGTATTGAGACGATACGGTTGCAAGTACGGCACCACGGCGTACCCGCGGCGATCCACCTTGATATTGTTCGATCCGCCATCGACAACCGCGCCTGCCGCGTCGGGCGCGTGGACGATGCCGATGGTATCGGTGATCGTTTGCGCCAGCGTCACGCCCCCCGGGTGCACCACGATGCCACCGGACACGCCGAACGCGGCCGAGCGATAGCCGCCGCCCTGCGAGTAGCTGCCCGTAAGTGTGGCCAGCGGCGCGTTGTATTGCGCATTCGCGTTGCCGCTTACGCCGTCTTGTTGGTAGTGCGTGGCAGAGACGGCGTACGTACCCTGCGATCGCGCGCCGAACTGCCCGTTCAGGCCGACCAGTTCGCTGCCGCGGCCGTTGCTGTTGTGAACCAGGGTGGTGTTGAACGTTGGCGCGCGCATGGCGCGGCCCAGCGGAACGGATCCACTGAAATTGACCTGCGTGTCGGTCAGATGCATGCCCAGGTCGCGGTAGCGCTGCGCGCTCAAGGTATAGCTGAGCAACCGCCACTGGTTGGTGTAACCCAGGGTGAAGTTCACATTGTTGGCGCGGCGGTTCCAATAATTCTGCGCCTCGCCTTGCAGATAGAGCTGCCCACCACTGTCGCCCAGCGACTGGTTGATGGTCAGTTGCAAGCGGCTGCGCAGGCGCTCGAAATTCTCCGGATCGCCGCCTTCCAGCGCCAGCTGGCGCAGTGACACCGCATCGCGCACGCTGAGGTAGCCGCTGGTGGAATAGCGATAGGCACCCAGCGAAAAGTTCAGACCGCTGTCGAAGTTCTTGTTGTAGCGCAGCTGCACGCTCCGGCCGCTTTGCGCGCTGCCCATTGGCAAGGTGGTGCGCGCATGCGTCATGTCCAGCGAGAACGCGCCGATGGGAGTACCGACAGCGCTGCCGAGCGTGAGTCCGCCATACCCCTGGGCAAAGGTCGCGCCGCCGTAGCCGGTGACCTGGTTGCTGATACCGCGCTGCAGGGCTCCCTGGGTGATATAGGGCTTGACCGTCAATCCGGCTTCGTTCATCTGGCCCAGCGCTAGGGAATAACGGCTGTAGCCTGCTCGCAGCAGCTGCGGCGTGGCGGCATACGGCACCCGCAGGGTTTTTCTGCGGCCATCCGCTTCGGCGATTTCCACTTCGAGATCGCCACCGTAACCGGTGGGATTGAGATCATCGATCACGAAGGGGCCCGGCGCCACCGTAACCTGGTCCAGGATCACACCGCGCTGGCGGATGGTGACCTTGGCCGTGGTTTCGGCTACGCCGCGCACCACCGGCGCATAGCCGGTCTGCGTAGGCGATAGCATGGTGTCGTCGGTGGCCAGCACCGCACCGCGGATGCGCACGCTGTCGATCACGCTGCCGTCGGTGTACACCTGGCCCGCCATCAGCTGCGATTGCAGTTGGGGCAGGTCTCGCTGCACGTAGGTATCGCTGTTCTGGTAGCGCGCGCCGTCCGGGCCGCCGGTAGTCAGTGAACCGGTATGGCGCAGATGCCACGGTCCCAGGTTGAAACCGGCATTGAGCCGCAGATAATTGCTGGTGGTCGTACGGCCGGCATAGGTATTGCTGTACGTGTTGAAGTTGTAGCCCACCATCGCGGCCGGCACGCCGCTATCCCAGCTTTCCGGACTGACGTAGCCACGCGCGTTGCGCCGCATATACAACTGCGGCACGGTGAGCGTGAAACGCTGCTCGCCAGTGTCGAAGCCGGCGGTCGCACCAGGAATGTACGTGGCGATGTCACCGCAAAAGCTGCCCGCGGGAAGCGGCAAGGGCTGCTTCGCGGCGATGTCCCCGCGCGCTGCCGCCTGCTCGGTTTTGCTTTGGATGCCAAGCAAATCGACGCCCAGGCGAATGAGCAGGTCGCGGTCGTAGCAGGGTTGCGCGCTCGCCTGGCCATCCACGGCGGCGAAGGTCACATCCATGCGGTTGCTCATCAGCGCGCCATTGATGATGACGTCGGCGCGATACGTACCCGGCAGCACCACGTTGCCGCGCTCGAAACGGGAAAGGTCCACCTGGCTGTGGCCGCCGCGCGGCAAGAAGCCTGCGTCGAATTCCACCGCTTCGGGCGACGTCGGCAAGGCAGGGTCGAGCGCAGGCGCAGCCGGATCGGCCACCGCCGGACCCGCCGCGCACAGCAATGCAGCGTGGACAAAAAAGCCCAGGCGCTTGCGTGGCAAAGCAAGCGCCTGGGCTTGCCCCGCCAAATCGATATAAGAAGAACGCGGATGCATGCATGAACTTCCATGAACAGACGTGTGGATTCCTTCCGAATTACCCGCGGTACTTCGGAAACGAGAAATAACAAGAAAGAGATGGTCCTGGCCGGCTGCTAAAGCGCTACGTCAGCCTTGCCCGGCTTGAGCGCGCCAAAATCATCAATGGAGCTGAACTCCACGTGCGCACCAGGAGCCGGTACGTTTTTCAAATCCGCCAAGGGAAAGCGCAGAGTGCCGCCGGGCGCGACCATGCTGTGATTGACGTTGTCGCGTCGGCCGCGCTCATACGTGCGCGCGCCATCGTGCAGCTCGACTTTTTCGAACGAGACGTAATAGGGCGAAGGGTTGCTCACTTCCAATGCATAACCTTTTTCCGCGCCAACCAGTTTCCAGCTCAACTTGGATGGCGCGTCGTTCACGTCATACGGCAACCCCTCTGGACGGTAGAACACCTTGATGCGCGTGCGGAACGCGAACTGCAACAGGTTGCGCTCTTTGTCGTCGCCATCCTTGGCCTTGGGCTTCGGCGGCACTTCCAGCATGTTCAGCCAGAACAGGCTTTCTTTATCGGCGGGCAATCGCTCGCCGATAAAGGCCACACGTACCGCCTGCTGTTTGGCGGGATCCATGCGGAACATCGGCGGTGTAAGGGTGAACGGTACGTCGGCCTTGTCCGGCGTAACGCTGTCGTCCCCGCTGTCCATCCATACCTGGATCAGCGCGGGCCGATTGCCCTTGTTGTCGAGCCTCACCGTCACTTCCCGGCTCTTGGTCGGATATACCACCCGGGTGGTATCGATAATCACACCGGCCTGCGCCGACATGGCGCCCAGCGCCGACATAAGCACGGCGAGCACCGCGACAAAGCGGTTAGCAGCTGTCATAGCTTTGCTCTTATGGAGTTGGAAGGAAGCCCGCCCCGCGCACGAGGCGGACGCGCGAAGTTCGCGATGCCCGATGGCTTAGTCGTAGACCACTTCATAGCCGACGCGGGCGTTGACTTCGCCCGATGTAGCCTGACCGTTGGCGGAGTAGTACCGCGCATCCATCGGGACGATGGCCGCATTGTTGACGATCTTTACACCCTCGGAAGTACCGCCATCGGCCAGATTGATCACCGTGCCGTCCTTGTTGAGGATCTGGATCTGCACGTTCTGGGCACCACCGGGGTCCGGATTCAGATAACCCGTGGCCTGGTCGATCGAAGGACTGAGTCCATCGAACGCCACATAGGCGGTATGGCCGTTCGTGCAGCTGGCATCGCCGTTACCGCCGATATGAATCTCAAACGGCACCGCATCCCCTTTTGATGCGGGGGCCTGGAATTCGCCGACCGGAAGATGATGCATTTCAACCTTTTTATCGGCATTGCCATGACCCGGATCATGCCCCTCTACCTGACAGGTGGTAGGCGTAAGGCCGCCCGTGAAGGTAATCGTCCCATCGCTGGCCGCGAAAGCCTGGTACGGAGCTATACCGAGAGCCAGTACGACAGCCGCCGAAACAATCGAAAACTTCATGTAGTTAGTCCCTTTAAAGAATGAGTGGCGAAGTCGAGAAGCTTGCCGCCATAAAAACCCTGGGCGGCAGCGCATCCTCGCCGCGGATTCTCACCGGGCGACGTTGGCGGTCTGCGGTAATTAATAACTACATGACTTTTTTTTGAACTTTTCCATGACAGCAAGCCCTGCCTGCAGGACAGGGCCATAAAAAGAACGCACGACTCCCCGTGCGCCGGTCACAGCGACGACGAATGAAAGAAAGAAATTTCCCGCACATCACCTATGCAATCACCAGGCGACGCTTCGACCAGGTCACTCACCTGGCGGGCCCATACGTATCTACCCCCCCGCCGCATCGATATCCCTGAAAGATGGAGCCATCGACTTGAACAGAGCAGCTTGAGCCCCTCGCTGTGGAATGGCACGCCCATCAGTACCGCGTCTGCGCAACGCGGCTCACCAAGAGTACGCCCATGAATACCATCTCCTCTTCGCCGGTATTGGATGCATCGCCCGCCACATTCAATCCGCGCCACCCTTCGCCAGAAACCATCGCGGTTCCAGATGCGCTGACCCGCCGATATACGCTTGCACAAGGCCCCGATGCTGGCTGGGACATTTACATCCGAAAAGATCACGGCGGCGTCAAGGTGGACAAGCCGTTGTGGCGAAATCTGGGCTTTGGCCGCGAAAACCGCCCTTCTGCGCCACCGCCGATCATTGCCGGGTATGAATACCGGGGCGAAACCACCCGTGGTGATGTTTCTACGCTCATTTACGCACCCGCCGACATGCAGACTACCGTTAGCGGGACATCGCCAAATTCCATCGAAAATCCGAACGATGACGCCTGGGCGAATCACTTTCCGTTTGGTCCGACCAACACCCTGGCGCGCACCCTCAGATCCAGTCCTGCACAATCTCCCGAAGGGAGCATGTATGCCCATGCACAGCCAGTGGGAGCAGTCGTCGAAATAAAGCCAGACGGCCAGGTTAAGCACCTGGGCACCGGCTTCCTGGCCTACTCGCCCTACGACGGTGATTCCACTATTTATGTTGTTACCAACGATCATGTGATCAGCACCAGCGATGGCCCCGGCCGGCGCGAGTTGTGGCTAGGTTATGAAAATCCGAATGCCCCCCCGAAGGAACGGATAGAACTGTCTGGCCGCCCGGCAGAAAGCGCTGGGTTGGATTACGCCATATTCCGCGTAAGGGAAGCAGACAAAGCCAAGGCGCTCAGCTTCAATCCGTTGAAACCAGGTCCGCCAGGCACGGCGTTCGTCGGTGACGACATATATATGCCAAATCACGCCAGCGGCAGCGTGAAAGGTATTTCATACAGAGATGGCTCCGGAAAAAACGCGAAGATACTTAAAACAACATCCGATCTTGGATCAAGGTATCCACATCAGGTGCTCATGCATAACGCGTTCAATTCTCCAGGAACATCTGGCTCTCCGATCATAGATAGGCGTTCAAACAAGGTCATTGCCCTCAACTTCGGAGGCATCGGTCTAGGCAGGGCCGTCAACTTGTCTACGGTATGGTCGGACGCGCGCCCCCAACTTCAACGCGGCACATGATAAAAAAAATGGCTCGCTGCGCCGCTCATGCCCACCTCAGCGAATGACCGTCCATGTTTCGCCTTCGCCGTATCCAGATGAAGCACACGATGCCACCGTCAAAACTAATAACATTTGTCATGAATTCATTCATATTCAAATCCCACCGCAAGAGCTGGAAAGGCTGTTACGTACTGAGCAACGACGAGCGCCGCGCCGCATGGGCGTTGCGCTACTACGGCGCAGGCCATCACAAAAACAATGAAAGCCTGTGTAACCCGAACAACCCGGTCATATGCCTGGAACCAGGCGCGACGAGCGTGGCGCCCTTGAAGCAGACCGATGGATAGGAACGCCCTGGTGTTCGATGCAGGCGTCTTCGCCCCGTACTTTGGGTGCGCGTTTCATCACCGCATAGGAGAATGATATGACGTGACGAAACATGCCATTTGCATAAACATATCCATTATTTAATTACGCCCGTTACAAATCTGAACATCTAAAAAAAATAGCATGCAGGCTAATATGTTCATTATTATCGACACCGAAACCTTGGCGACATCCCCCAACGCCGTTGTCCTTTCTATCGGCGCCATTGCCTTCTCTCTCGAGAGCGGCGTTGAGCCGATCAAATTTTATTCGAAAATCAATCTACGCGAACAAGACTGCCGAACGATCGATCCGGACGTCGTCACGTGCTGGATGAGGCGCGCTCAAGAAGACGAGCACGCCACCGACGTATTCGAAGGTTTGCGCGAGCCAGTCGGCTCCGCCCTCCAACGATTGTCTACCTACATGAGTGCATATCTTGCGCCCGATGGTGAAGTTTGGGGCGATGGGCTCGGCTGTATCGCAGTCAAGACCCTTTACGAAGAGTTCGGTATGGCCGCACCTTGGCGTAACGGACAACTGCGCTGCGTACGAACCTTGAGAAATCTTGTCATGCAATTGGACATCGAAGTGAATGTCACCCATGACGTATCGTCCTATCCGGCATTGGACGACGCGGAATGGAATGCCCGATTTATCCTGGCGGCCAGGAAAAGCCTCCATCAGCGGCGGTTTGGCCACCGAATTGCCCTCTAGCAGGATGCCGGCCTTTTGTGCTGGCTAGCCGTGCTCGACAGCGCCTTGCGCCGTCGATCAACGGCGGCACTCATGGATTGTTTTCAGCGTTTTTATATGCAGACCCTAAATCAGAGAGGATCGTCATGAGCATAAGCGGTATTAATCCAACATCAACGTTTCCGGATTACACCACCATCCCATCGAATGCAGGCAGCGCCAACCCGGTTCCCGATCTGCAGTCGCGCGTCCAGCCGGATCAGTCGAATTTTGGCCAGGCATCTCAAGGATCAAGTCGGAGCAGCAGCTCCCAGGGGCAGTCGGGCTCCTTACTTCAGCAATTCCAGAAGCTTCTCCAGCAAGCTGCTTCAATGATACTTGGCGCGTTGCCCTTGATCGGCCCGATGCTCCAGCAATTGTCCGGTGCATTGACATCCGGTAGCGGCACGAATGCCGGCGGAAGCTCATGAGAGGCGTGATTGCCCGCTGATTTTCCACACGCCGCAACGGTGCAAACGCGGCGTGTCGTTTACAAACGTATTCGGATTCGTTGGCGATACACGAGATCGAGTGTCTTCGTGGACGTGGCTCTGTTGCGTTGCGACCGGACTTGGCGCGTTCACCCTTCGTGCGTCCGAGCATTACTTCTATTTATGTTTTATAAGAATTAAAAAATGCCATGTAAATCAGCATTTAATCGGATATTAAATCGCATCCGCCGTCGCCTGATGGCTTCCCGAAAAACGCTGTTCGAGCATTGGGAACTGGTATTGGCTCCGTTGTTTCTATCTTCCCTGTTGTTGTTGATGCTGCCGAAGCCTGATCACTCCTCCCGCGTTCACAACGACGCAGACATGAGCGGCGGCACGTGTCCGGATGTGCCAGAAGGCGCGATCGCCAGCTTGGACGGCTGCTTGCACAAAACGGTGATCGATCTCAGCGGCGTAAACTTCAAGTTCGACCATCCACGCCAGGGCGAAACCGACATTGCCGCCGCCCTGGTCGAACCCGTCAATGAATCGCTGGCCACTCTGGATCAAGCCGTGGACACATTGAAACGCTATCCGCAGATGCGTGTCACGGTGGCCGATTACACCGATAGCATGGGCAACCCTGCCTATAGCCTGGCTCTTTCCGAGCGTCGCGCGAAGATCGTGTATGACTACCTGACCTCGCATGGCATCGATGCCAGCCGCCTGGACGGTCCGGTGGGCCATGGCCAGGACGAACCTGTCGACAACAGCGGCACCCCTGCTGGCCGCGCCAGAAACCGTCGCACCGAATTGCAGGTTGAATCGCCCGGGATGCGTGGAGGAGCCCGTTCTTGACGAGAACCGTCTAGCGCCGAATCTCCGGTCTTCGTTGCGGGCATGCGACAGGGATTTCGTTCGATGTGGCCGGACACGCCGCGCCAGCTGTCCATCCACGCTGCCCACACCGGCGTTGGCCGGCAGACGGGCGACAACATGTTTCGTCTTGCTAACCATTGCCGTTTAAAAACAGACAGCGTTGTCGAAATTAACGAATCGCAGTTTTCGCAGGCAGCCGCGATCTGCGCGCCAAGCCTCCTGAAGGCCGCTTTGCCTGGCGAACTCATATTTGATCAGCATGCGCGCCCGAAATGGACTTCACATATTTCCTCCAATCCCTGCTTCCGTATGAGCCAGTTCTTGATATCTCATGGCTTCTGCTGCCGCAGTCAAATAGGAATAACGGACCTTACTCATGCTTGAAGAACAAGAACGACAATGTCGCATGACACGCCGCTCGCCGGATGTGGTTGATTTCCTTCAGCAGGAAATCAACCGCCGTCTCTCGCCCGACGTCGAACCATTGCCGTCGTGCCCGACATGTCGCGGACAGTCGGTCGCATCGAATGGCCATCGTACATTCACCGATGGCGTGCAGCGGCCGTGCTACGCATGCCGATCGTGCGGCGATACTTTCAATCGCCTCACCGGCACCGTGCTGGCCCATCGCCGTTACGGCGACCGCATCTCCACGATCGTGCCGCTGCTGCCGCACTCGATCAGTTGTGCCGAAGCTGCCCGGCGTTTGGATTTGCCCATGGTGGTGATCCAACGTGCCGTGCGAGCGCTGCGCTTATGGCTGCTGGCGCTCGATCCCAGTGGACGATATGAACGCGCCGTGCGGCTGGGCGGCCCTTTCCCGCCAGCGCGCTCCGCGCCCGTGCGGGAGAATCCAACCCTCACCCGCTTGTTGTTGACGGATTTCGACACCATCCATTCGGATGATCCCGACCAGCCAGCACCAGCCTGCCCATACTGCGCTGGCAGCCGCGTAAACCATCCCGCCGGCGAGAGCGATTATCCACGCTTCTACTGCCTGGACTGCCGCAGGCTTTTCAACCGCCGCACGGGCACGCCTTACAGCCGCAATCGACGTGCGGCGCAGCAGCGCGCATTGATCCGCTATCTGAGTTTACCGCTGCCCATCCATCAATTGGCCGCGCTTATCGAGATGAGCCGCAGTGCTACGACCCGCCTGGTGCGCGAACTGCATGTGCGTTGCCTTGAACTGGATCCCTCCGGCCGCCTGGCTGCCGCGGTTCAAGCCGGCGCGCAGCCGGGCGCCGACACGCCGTGCTTGTACTGCGGCGCCCCGGATGTGCGCATCCGTGGCGCACGAGGCCGATGTGGAACCTGCAAGGGCAGGCTTTCGCCCTATCGCGCGGTTCGCGAACGAGATGGACTGCTCGAAGCGGGACCCTGGCAGTGGCTCCCATTGCATGGCCGCTAACGCGACCCTCTGCGTCGAGGGAACACCGCGGGTTCGTACAGGGTGGCAGCGACACGATCATCACCGCGATCCACGCGCAATCGGCCACCGCCCCGCTCCCGCGGACATTAACCGGTGGTCACATGGTCATTTATTTAAGCCAACACTGATTAAGTATCGCCGTCGTCATCAGCCTTGTCTGTTCGCAGGCCACAGGGCCGTCGGCGAAGGCAGACTGGCCGTCTGTCGAGGCGGCGGACCGAAGGCGTGCGGACAGACAGGGCTGGCCCCACCATGTTGAATTCAAAGTGATGGGGTGATGTCTGGAAGGCCCCGCAGGCCGCGCCGCGTGGTTTGGCAAGACGGCCACACAAGACATCCTGCGAGCCTTCCAGACATCATGACGACGGCGATACTTGATCAGTGTTGCCTTAATCCATTACTACCTTCTGACGGAGGCATGCTTTCAAAATTTTTCGCGTCTCATTAAAAGGATACTTTTTTATGGTCACATCTATTCAATCTTTGCCTGATTATGTCGCCACAATCGACAGCAGCCCATTGCATGCTCCCCATGCGGTGGAAAAACCACAGACCGGGCCGCAGTTGAGCCCTGGAGAAGGATTCGTGGCGAACAGATCTTGGGCAGACATGAGAGAAACCCATACTTCGATGGCAAAAGCGAATAGCTCGCAGCCTGATCTCCCACCGAGCGCCAAAGCGGGATCCGGCACAGACAATTCCTTTAACGATGACAGCGATTTATATGACGTCACGCCGAAAGGATGGGACGTCTATGAAAACAAGCTTGATAAAATGGGAATCAACGAACTTAAGGCGGAAAAAGACCATATTCGTACCTTGGCGGGAAAGGAAGACAATCCGCCCAGGCAAATGGCACTAGCCATGAGGCTTGATCAGGTCAATGCTCGAATTGGAAATGTGCAAAGTCCCGACGGCAAAGGAGCCATCTGAGCAGACAGCCACCGGCGAAACCGGTGGCTATGGCTATGTGCGAAGGCCCACTAGTGTCCGAAGAAATTTTCCGTCGATCTAGCGGGAAGGCTAAAAACGACGTCATTCCAACGAAAGCTCACTGCGGTCCGGGGAAAGTGTTCTCTGCTCTAAATAAGCATCGGTGCTTATCGGATGCCAACATTTTTGCCGGCAAACTCAACGCTACCGAGTCGTCGCCCGGCGAAGACCAAGCAAAAACGGAGACACTTCAGCTCCAACCCTCCCCTGCCGCCGCAGGGGAGGGAGACGATCATCGCTAACCTCATGTTTTGTCGCGCTGTTACGCCGTCACGAGCGACGGCCCACTTACAGAAGTGCTCTTAAGCGGCTTTCCCGTGGAATGTCCCAGGGAATTCTCCAGGGACGAAGGGATCAGGGGGTTGAATGACGACGCTCGGCTTCCCAGGAGGAAACTCGTCCGGTTCGAAAGGCCTGGGCGGCTTCAAGTCTTGTGATGGTGCGGGGCTGCCGCTACCCGAAGGGGATTCCATCCACGCGGGTCCGTAGCGTTTGTCGTATCCACCATTCGCGGCACTCCAAGGTCCTTCTCCCGTCGTGTCGCGGAGCGCTGTATATGCACGGCCGTTACCCGCGATAACGATGTCGCCAGCCTTATATGGCTTGGTTTCCTTCCATACCGGGCCGGCAGTACTTGTTGAACCACCATTAGCTTGCACCCACGCTGGATCAGCACCTCCATAGGGCGATCCGGGGGCGGTATGGCTCCAGGGCCCTTCACCTACGGTCGGCCTGCGCGCTTCATACGCCTGTCCGTTACCCGCCGTTACCGCATCGCCGTGGCCATATTGTTTGTTTTCCTGCCATGCAGGGGGCGGAGTAGAAGGCGAGCCTTGCGACGATGGCCGCCCTCGCGTGGGAAAGAGGGGGTGAAAGCCTGTCGCGGGGTCATAGCTTACAGGGGGGGCACTAATCTTCACCTCCACCGGTTGTTCAACGGTTGTATGAATCTGAAAATCGACCGTTTCCCCTGTTTTCGAGAACTTATAATCCACGCGCTCCGGATTATTCGGCCCGCCACTACCGGCCTGACCGGGCTGACCATAGCCAGCGGAGACACCATGGCCTGCTGCGTAGGGGGGCGTATTTACGAATGGATTCGACGTAATCGGCGAATTCGGCAACGGCGCGGTATTGGAGCCCGCCTGAGACGTCATCGGGCCATGTTGATAAGCATTTCCAACCTGATAATCCTGCGGACTGGACAACTGGACGCCTTCCATATATTTCTCCTATTCAAAGGTACTTGATAAAAATTTTATAACCATCACGATGATGCGATACACCATAATTGGTAGATCCATTGCGGCCTGAATGGCCTGATCAACATTAAACGTTCATCGTAAAAGCTAAGTTTCATCCTTTCTGTGTGCGTTCTTTGCATGCACGCCACTGAGAAAATCGATACCGTATGCGATGGAATCCGCATTATTCAAAGCGGTCGACGTATCTGCGCCGGCTGGTTTTTCCGGACCGTACCAGTGGTCATCCGTTGAGATTCGCATGTGAGTGGATTCGTGCGCCATGATGTGGCCAACCTCCTCCTTCTTTTTATCCGATTTGCTATTTACCAAATCATCGACATATTTCTTGTTCAAGATGATAAGGCCGCGCCCTCCCTGGCTGGAGGGCGTGTATGCGGGGGCGTCGGGATTGAGCGCCGGATGCTTCGCAAAGTCACCGACATAAATAACAGGACCAACACTGCCATTTTCCTCGTAAGATTTAAGATAATCCAATCCATGCACCGTATTTATCAACTTGACTCTCAGGGACGACAGATTTTCACGCGACAAAATATCCTCGCCAAACATGGCCTTCAGCCTTTGCTTTTGGTCGCTGCTTAAGTAATTATCATCGGCCAACTGCTTTTCGATCGCTGAAATAGCCTGTCTTCCTTTCGCTCCATAATCATCCAGAGCAGCCATGATTAATTTATGCACGGCCGGGTCATTCCTAGCAGGCTTCGCGTCAAGATCCTTAAGGAACGAATCCATGTTGGATGCCGGAGCCCGAGCCGCATCCACCCCGCCGCCACTGCCCTTGATCAACATATAACCCAGCCAGCTTCCAAAAATGCCGCCGACGATGACGACGGGCCAAAACAGAGCCCTGGGCTGACGGCTTGGAGGACGCTCACTGGTCGATGGAAGGAAACCCTCCCCGGGCTCGATCGGCGGCGCCATTCTGGATGGAGCCGAGTGGTTCGCGGCAACGTCGTACGCCTTGGCAGAAAGCTGAGCATGCGTATCGCTGTTCATGGCACTGATAGTCATCACCAACTCCTTCCTGATTGCCCATCCGGGGTTGCCAGCTCTGTGCACTGTCCGTCGGCCTGCAGGGAATGCACGCCCACCCAGAAAGGACGCCACTGGTTTGCAGCGAACATGTTGCACGGCTTCGGGCTGCTGCGAGCTGACGCCCATGCTCCCTCTGTGCAAACGTCCGACATAAAGCCAGCTGAAGCTCGACACTAATCTTTAGTGCATCGTTGATTAGATGATGCAGGGCAATTGCCTATACCTACTCCCGCAACCGCCACGCATTCGATTTAACCATTTGGATTTATATACTTATTATAAGCACCAATAAAGTTTAACTGGCCAGTAGTGTATTTTCCGTCCTTTGGTATATACAAATCACCAAAATCAATTGTTTTTCCATCCGGCCCAACGTTGGAAGTAACCTTGTTTATTTCTGGATTATAATCAACCGGTGGCAGCGTATGCCAGACTTGAACTGGCTGAATGTAATTGTCTTGCAATTGAAAAAATGTCCTTGACTGCGCCGGGGGCAGAAAGCCCCCATTCGGACGGTAATGGTTCTCCTGCCCACTTTGCGGTGGTTGCCAATTCTGCGGTGGCCGCCCACTTTGCGGTGGCTGCTCACCTTGCACCGTAACAAGCCCGTCGAATTCCTGACCAACGGTGCCATTGAGATCAATCACTGTACCGTCCGCGCCGCTTATCTTATTAGGGTCGCCAGGATTGGTATCCTCCGGACGAGGGAAGTGGCTAACGGAAGGATAGTTGGGGCTGGGTGGAACCAGCACATTAGATGGCACCTGTGGCTTCGGCAAAGGCGTATACCCTCCCTCGCCTATGCCGGTGAACCTATTCCCTAACTCATCGCGGAGACCAAAAATTCCGCCGTTCCGTGGTGCTGCGTCAGGGAAGCTCCCCTTCGGCTCAAGCGGGGGGATAGTGTTGCCATTAATCGGATTGCCACCGGCCTGGATGCTTCTACCTGTCCCAGCCCCGGTCGTGGATTGGTCCGGTGAAGCCGTGACCTGGGTGTAACCGTAGCTCGGGGCGTAGGTGTCATTATTCGTATTGATTGCTTGCATAAAAAAGTCCCTCTAGGAGGCAGAGTATGAATACTCTTTATAAATAGGAATGGACTTGTGCCTGGCGCGCCGTGAAGATATTCAAGCCTTGTTGCTGACTTGCCAGGCAACTTCATGATGATGTGATCACGCGTTGGCAGTGCCGTACATACGTACATGGCACAGCGAGGGGCCTAGTTGTCTTGATCGTCTCGGCGGTCCATCTCCCTGGCCCTGGCCAGGCGTAGCATCTTCTTATACAGATCGAGCCGAATTTCCAACCGCTCAAGCAATCTTCTTTCCTCGGTCAATGCGTGCCGCAGCCGGTGGCATTCTTCGGCTTGCATGTCTCTGCGCACTTCCGTCCGGCGAATTTCAAGGTCGAGTACCCGCAGCAAGCCCTGGTAGACGCCAAGGCCACTGAGGTTGTCGGTTACCTTGCTGAGGCACGCCGACTGGGCCAGCCTTGTTTCGTGCACGAGCCCCCGCAATTGCTCAGCCAAGGCTTGCTCCTTGTGCTCGGCGGCTTGCACATGACGCACCAGGCGCGCCATCTTCGCCGACGCCAATTGATGCCGGAGCGTGGCGATCCGGTGGAGATCGCGCTTGGCGGCGTCTTCCCGTCTCCGGCTCATCCGCGTGATCGCTTTTTAGTCCAGAGAGCCGCTGGTCATCTCGCGCAGCAAGCTCATGGTCGCATCCCACGGGTTGCAGACATGGGACGATTGCCGCAGCAGGCTATGAATGGAAGGCCTTTTACGCACGGCTTCATCCAACTCGCGGTCTACGCCTTCCTTGTACTCGCCAAGCCGGATCAACAGTTCCGATTTTTTGTATTCCGACATCCATTTCCGTATCAGCCCCGCCATGGCCAAATGTTGCGGTTCGCACACGCCTTGCATGACGCGGCTTTTGCTGGCGAGGATGTCAATGGCGGGATATTGCCCGGCGGCGGCTATCTCGGAAGAGAGCACGATATGCCCATCCAGCAAGGATCGCGCCTCTTCGCAAATGGGGTCGCCCCCGTCTTCATCCTCGGCCAATACTGTGTAGAAGGCCGTAATGGAACCGGACTCGTCGCACCCTGAGCGCTCCAGTAAGCCCGGTAACGCGGAAAAAACGCTGGGCGGAAAGCCTCGCCGCGCGGGAGGCTCGCCGGCCGCCAGCCCCACTTCGCGAAGTGCCCGGGCAAATCGGGTCAGCGAGTCGAATAGCAACAATACGCGCTTGCCTTGCGCGCGAAACCCCTCGGCAATGGCCGATGCCGTATGCGCCGCCTTGATGCGCTCTGCCGCAGGACGGTCGGAAGTCGCCACGACGACCACGGAGTGGACAAACGTTTTTTCGCCCAACCCTCTTTCGATGAACTCCTGGACTTCCCTGCCGCGCTCTCCAATCAAGGCCACCACGACAGCGTCGGCGGCGGCAAAACTGGCAAGCATGCTCAGCAAGGATGTCTTGCCCACTCCGGCCGGGGCAAAAATGCCCACGCGCTGTCCTACGCCACTGGTAAGCAGCGCATCGATCGCCTTGACGCCCGTGACAAAGGGCTGCTTGATCACCGGGCGAGACAGCGGAGCAGGTATGGTGCCGATGACCGACCGAGTTCGGGATGCCGACAGCGCGCGCTGATCCAGGGGCCGGCAAAAGCCGTCGACAACCCGGCCAAGCAGGGCGTCGGAAGCAGGGATCAATAAACCCGAACCCGTCGCTTCGACCATCGTAGTTGGCGACAAGCCGACCATCGGGCCAAGCGGCATCACGATGGCCTGGCCATTGTCCAAGCCGACCACTTCGCCAAGCAATTCAAAGTTGCCTGGCGCCGAATACATTCGGCACAAATCGCCGATGCGCAGATGCACGCCAACCACTCTTATCAGCGTGCCCACAATGGATACGATTTTTCCGCCTTTCTGCACCGGCGACGTGGGCGACACGTCGCGGCTGTCCGTCTCCAGCGCCATGCCGGCATCATCCAGCGTGTCGGCTGACCACGCCGACCCGTTCCATGGCGATCCTGGCTTGCGGAATTTCCTCGAATGCGAGCACCGTTCGCCGTGCACCGATGCCGCTGATGAATTTCGCCAGGTGTTTACGCAGCGATGAGGAGGCCAGAAGCACCGCCGTCGCCGGCGCGCGCTCGAGCGCACTGGTCACGCTCTTTTGAAGCGCTTGCACATCCTGAAAGCCCAGCATGAGGCAAGGCTCGCCCTCATTGTCCGTGCGCAGCGCATTGGCCATGACCGTGCCCCATGATTCGTCCAAAACGATAACCAGGAGTTTGTTGGTATGAGCGTCGACATAATTGAAAATGGACGAGGGGACGACCGCGATGCGCGCTACTTCCAGCAGCCGATGATATGACCGGTCACCGGGTGGCATGCTCACGACCGCCTCGCATATGCCTCGGAGATTCCGTATGGATACCGATTCTTCCAATAAGCCCGACAGCATTCGTCCAAAAGCGATCGGCGTTACCGCCGCCAGCGCCGAGGCGACCAGGTCCGGAAAGACAAGACGCAGGCGATTGAGGAGAAATTGCGCCTCCTGTGTTCCCATGAAGTCGGCCGCATGCCGGTAGCAAGCACCGTAGATTTGCGCCGATAACACCTCCGTTGCCGTTGCGATGGCGGCGCCGTTGGCCCGAGCGGCTTCAACGCCGGCTCCATCGATCCAGTAAGCTTCGGCGCTGCCCGGGAAGAAGCCCGGGCGTTCGCGCGAACAGCTCGCAAGCGCTTCGCCTCCGCCATGGGCGAGCCATGCGTTGGCGAACAGCTGTCCTGACACGACGTTCACCTCATTGACTTCAATGACGAAGGCCTCGTCTGGAAAGTCCGGCTCGCCGACCATGGATACTCCGGGAAACGGCAATCCCAGGTTCTGCATCAAGTAGCGGCGGACATTGCCCAGCTCACGGTCCAACTCACCCGGAACCAGCGCGTGGAAGGCTTGCCGCCCGACACGCACACGCAGCGGAACGGTAGTGCCGAGCTCGACGCTATCGAGCAGGTTCGGCAAGTAATGCGAACCATCGCGCGCCATGTTCGGCATCGGCGCCTGCTTTGAGCGTGCAATCAGCCGCTCGCGGTTCCGCTTCGTCATGCCAATGCCCAATAGCGCCAGCGCGATCACGATGAACTGAATATGGGGAAACCCCGGCACCAGCGCCAATATCGTCGACGCTACGGCCGCCATCAGGACCGACCTTGGCTGATGGGTGACCTGGTCGTATATGCGGCGGCCCAGATTATCGACGCCATCCGGCGACGCTCCCGCATCGCCGCGGGTTATGACAAGGCCGGCGGCAATGGCCACCATCAACGACGGGATTTGCGATACCAGCCCATCACCGACCGTGAGTATCACGTAGGTGTTGACGGACTCGCCGAAGGAAAGCCCTCTTTGCAGCACGCCGACACTGATGCCGCCAACGATGTTGATCAGCGCCACGATGAGCCCGATCATCGCATCGCCCTTCACGAATTTCATGGCGCCATCGAGTGCGCCGTGGAGCTGAATTTCACGCTGAAGCACCTCGCGTCGTACCTTGGCCTGGTCGGCGCTGATGGTTCCCGCGCGAAGATCCGCGTCGATGCTCATCTGCTTGCCGGGAATGGCATCGAGCGTGAAACGCGCGGCAACCTCGGCCACGCGGTCGCTTCCCTTCGCCACCACGACAAACTGCACCGCACAGAGCAGCAGAAAGATCACCAGCCCTACCACGACGTTGCTGCCCACCACGAGCATGCCAAATGCCTGCACCATGTCCCCTGCATGGGCGTGCAGGAGAACGCCCTTGGTGGTCGCCACCGACAGGCCGAGGCGGAATAGCGTAGTCAGCAACAGCAACGAGGGAAACGTCGCCATGTCCAACGTGGACTTGATGTAGATCGCGACAGCGATCAGCAGCAATGAAAAGGAAAAATTCAGGGCGATCGCCAGGTCCAGCACGAAGGCCGGCATTGGCAAGACGATGAGGCACAGGATCGCCAGCAGGACCAGCGCCGCGGCGACATCCACGTACTTTTCAATGAACGTGGTGATGTCCCATTTTTTTAAGATATCGAATTGCGCCGTGTTCACGCCTTACCCTCATCTCATGTCGCGTTGCAGACTTTTACGTATCGCTTTGACCTGCGGATCGCCTTCGCGATCGCGATGCTCGCGCTTGACCTCGTCCTTGGACATCTTGTTTCTGCGCTTCCACAGCCTCATCTGCACAATCCAATCCAGCGCGCCCAGGCAGGCGCAGCCGAGCACCGCATAGCCCACCGCCTTCCAGCCCATCGCCAGACTTCCCAGCAACACGTCCTGCCAACGCACCGAAGAGGGCAACGCGGCCAAGGTGGTGAGCAGCGAGCGGCCCACGAGCAGCGAAACAAACACAACGACCATCATGCTGGCCGTGGCCAGCGCGGTGGCGAACAGGCGCTGCAAACCAAAAAGGTTCTTCAAACCCGAGACGGGATTGACGCGGTTGACGTCGAACCACTGACGCTTCCTCGCAATCTTCCCGCGGCTTTGAGCGACACCTAGCAGCAAGGCCATCGTTATCCCCATGGCAGCGGGGATCGCCATGCCGGCTGCCATGACTGAGAGAAAGAACATGCGCGTCCCAGGTTCATCCTGCAAAACCTGCAGCGACAGCAGGCGATCGGCGTAGGACATGAAGAATGCCAAGGCCAATCCCATCAGGGTCGGCAACGCCAGCCACCATGCGAGCATGCTCAAGGCTACGGAAAAAGGATGGCTTTTCGCCATATCGCCTTTTTCCGCGGCATTCTTGAGCTTGGTCTCGGTGGGTTGCTCGGTTTTGCTGCTCACTTGACCCTCAACAGCAGCGATATAAGGCGCCGCATGTTTTCCATCTGGTTGTCCAGCGTAATCACCAGCATCAGGCACACCAGCAATGCCTTGACCGCCATGGACATGCTCATCGGACTGAGTTCGGCCGCATATCGACTCAGCGTCGCCACGCACAGATCGGAAAACACGAGCATGGCCAGGATGGGCGCCGCTATTTGCAAGGCCAGCGCCACCAGGCTCTCGGCCCCGCCTGCAAGCAGATAATGGATAAAGCCGTCGAGCGGTCCACCAGGCGGCCATAGCGATGTGATGGGCCACACTGCATAGGTAGCCATGATCGCCGTGGGGAAATAGAACCCGCCTCCCGACGTCATCAATATAAGAATGAGCAGCAAGCTATAGAGGGTTTCGATCGGTCCGGACGTATGGCCCAGGCTGGGATTGAATAGCGCACCGACGGTGTAGCCGGCCTGCTGATCCAGCACGGCTCCGGCGGTACTCACCACGATGAACACGCGGCTCACCATGAAGCCGAGTGCTGCGCCCAGCAATGCCTCCTTCACCGCCAAGGGAAGCAGATGTTGCATGGGCAATCCCGCGACGCCCGCTCCTTGTTCGACGCACAATCCGACGGCTAGCGGAAACGGCAGGAGAAACGCCTTACCTGCGGAAGACTTGAACGTCGGCACCACGCTTACCAAGACGGACGTCCTTACCATTGCCAGCAGCAGGCCGGTCAGGAATTCGAAGGGTTCGTTCACAACGGGCTGGCCCCCATGTAAGGGACGATGCGATAAATCGCGCTGAAGAACCCGACGAGAGCCTCCGTCAGCCACCTCGACATCATGACCAGTACCATGCATACCACGCTGACTTTGATCACGTAGCCAATGGTCTGGTCCTGGACTTGAATCACCGATTGAATGATTCCCACGAACGCGCCGACGACCGCCGCAGCGATCAGCGGCGGCGCCGTGCTGAACAGAATGATGCGGAACGCCTGATGGATGATTTCGCTTTCGGACATCATCGCGGATACGACGCAATCAAGCTGTGCATGAGCTGCGATAGCCCCATCGTCAACACGAAAATCAACAGCTTCAGAGGAATGGAAACAGTGGAAGGCGGAAACATCGTCATACCCATCGCCATCAGCAGGTTGGCCACGATCAAGTCGATGACCGCAAACCCGACGGCGATGAACATGCCGATTTTGAAGGCCGTTCCGATCTCCGAAATGGCGAAGGCCGACACCAGCACGAGCCAGGGCTCGCTGTCCTGCTCGCGTGCGGGCGCGTCGGTGTCGTTGTCATCCTTCAGATGCATGTCGGATACCAGCTTATTCAGCGAAGCCAGCTCATCCGGCGCGACATGCTTGCGCATGAATTGCTCCAGCGGCCGCCTGCCTGCATCGACCAGCTCGGCCAGGGCCGGACGCTGCTTGCCTTCCAGCACGGCCACGAAATCCACTCGCTCGGTGACTTGCTCCCATACCGGCGCCATCACCAGCAGGGTCGCGGCCATTGCCAGGCCGCTTATCGCCAGACCGGATGGGGCTTGTTGTATGCCCAACGCGTTCCTGAGCAAAACCAGCACAATCGAGATCTTGGTAAATGACGTGGTCATGACCACCAACAACGGCAACATGCCGATCAATACCATCAAGAACAAGAAGGTAAACAGATCGGGAGACTCGCCCATCAGCGGCACTGGCGGAGTCATGCTGGCGGGCCACCGCACTCATTGATCAGAACGGCCAGCTGGCCATCGACGCCGACGATTTCCCCGCGGGCAAACATCCGGCCGTTGCAACACAAGGTAACCGCCTTGCCTGAGATGGGACGCTCCACCGCGAACACTCCGCCTGCATGCAAGCCCTGAAGCTCGGCGAGCGTCACCATGCGCCGATCGAGCACGACATCCACGATGAACGGCACCTCTTCAAGCGCGAAGGGTTCTTCATCGTGATGATGTTCGACCGTTGCAAATGCCGATTGATCCGATGCTGGTTTTGAGTCTTCCATACATGCCTCCTCGTTCTTCCACTTGATGTGATATCGAAAACCCTTCGACAAAGGCCCGACATGCAGCCTTGCACCCGACCATGGCACGCGCAGTACCGCGCCACGCCCGATCTTGCGCAGCTCCTGGATGGGAAGCGGCTGGCTCTGATAGAGTGTTGCCAGCATGACCCTCAGCCCGTCCGGCAAATTCGCCCGCCTGGGCTCTACCTGCACTATGTCATCCCACCGGATATGCCCAAGCACCGCTCCGGCGATGGCGATGTGACCTGAGCCACCATCCTCGTGTGTCAGCAGGAATGCGAGGGCCTCCTGTGGAAAAGCTGCATTCAACTGTCCTTCCTGCAGCGACAGCGCCACGCCAAGATGCCGCTCGATCCGCTCTACCCATGGCGAAATCAGCCAATCGATCCAGCTGCCGATCGCCCGCTCATCCTTGGCGACCCGTACGATGACGTCCGGCGCGTACTCGGGAAACAACGCACCCATGTCGAAGCCGACTTTCAGGTCGCCGTAGCTGCACGAATAGGTGCAGACCATGCAATAACCATTCAAAGGTCGCTCGAGATGGAAGGCCAAGCCAGACGCTTCTCCGGCAAAGTCCTCGGCAAGAACGACTCTCTCCGAACCCGCAAAGCGGTTCATCGCCTCTGTCACATGACGCGTGAACACCAAGCCTGGCAACCAGGTTGAATGGGTCATGGCGAGCCCGCCTCGGTGATTTCCGTGCCGATGCACAGTTCGGCAAAGATGCCCGCGCAAATGGCCCGGACCTGCCGGTCGAAATTGATATTCAAGATGCCGGTTTCGGTCTCGACCCGGCATTCGTCCTGAAGCAGGTGACTGTCGGCTATCACCTCGCATCCCAGACCACCGTGCTCCCGGCTGAAGCGAACGATGACATCGTCCACCAAGGAAAAATGCGCAGGATGGACATGTATTCGCAGCACCGGACTCTCGCGTGCCGCCAGCAGGCACTGGTGGATTCGCATCATCAACAGGCCGTTTACAGGAACTTCGCCCAATGCCTCGCGCACTGCCTTTTCGATCGCCGTTTTGAAGTTCCGCTCCGCATTCCTCCAGACCTTCAGATGCGAAACGAACGCGGAAGTCACCTGCTTCCTTGCTTCTTCGAAGCCTGCCCCATAGCCCTTTTGACGCGCATGCTTCTTGGCCTTGTGTAGCGAATGCGCCAGTCTTTGCCGCGTTTCGCGTTCTTCACGCATGATCCGCTGCTGAAGGGCCGCCAAATTCTCAAGCGTGAGCGCTTCTTCGCTCGATAACACACCATTGCCAAAAATGGACCAATCACCCACTTTTCCAATAAGCACTTCCTATATCTCCGTTTCAAGTACCAATAATGATATTTCCGATAGGGTTGCAAGCCGGGCGCTTGAACCGACGTGCAAGGCGCATCGCTTCGGCAAGCTTCTGATCTCGGGAAGGCATCCTTCGCAGCATGTGCCGTGACGCCGCCGCGGATACACCGCGTACAAACACGTACATGACGGCGAGCCCTACGACGCTGATCCGACGCGGCTCGAATATGTCGCCCCCGGCATAAAGGCTTTCACCTTCGTAAAGAAGCGATCGCTTGAACCACTCAAATCCCACGCCCACCATCAACCGTTCCCGCAACGGTCCCGTGACTACTGCCGGCCGTAATATGCCACTGCAAGCCATGGCACCTGCACATAAAAGACTATGTTCAAACCGCTTTTCATCACACATCGCCCATAACGCGACGGCCTTGGATGATGCCGTCGCCGGCGGATCGAGAGGTTTCAACAGGCGCACGCTTGCCAACCGGCTGCGGCGGCCTTCACGCACCTCACTGGAAAAAAGGAGTCGGTCGGCGGATGTATAACTCACCGGAGATAAGACAGCACGCACCAACGCGTAATTATGATTTTGCATCCGGACTGCTCTCGCTATCGGTGGCGTTCTCACGCTTTTGGTTGCGCGTCAATCCAGACAAGCCTTTGCTGGCATAAGTTGATCCCGAGCCTCCTTCCGTTTGGAAGGATGGTCTTCCACCGAGCAAGCGCTTCTTCAACATGGAAAAGAGCCTGCTTAGCTCGCTCCACCACGAACGGTTGCGTTTGCCAGTCATACGCAACAGCACAAGTATCAATGCAAAGGCGACCATCCATGGAAGCCCAGTCAACACCACCACGCGCATCCATTCCGAGGCGCGATAGCGCAACCCAGCGTGCGTTTGCACTTCTTGCAATGTTTGGGTCGGTGAAACCGGGTACACGGGTACCATGAGCAGCGACACGTCATCCGTTGCTCCTCCCGGAAGACTTCCAGCAATGAGTGCTTTGATTTGCGGCTTTAGCAAATCAATGCGCTGGTCACTGCGGTAGCGAATTACAGCGGCCGCCGAAGGTGGAGTTTGCGTTGCCTGCTTGGGGTCCTTTTCGGGAATGGCCACGTTCACATAGCTCGACAGCACACCTTCGATCTTCTCGATGGACTGGCTTAGCTCTTGCGACAAGGCATATTGATAGCGGATTCGTATCTCGGCCTCGCTGGGCAACAATCCCCCCCCTGGGAAAACATCGCCGAGAGTAGGGTGCTTGTTACGTGGCCGATCGTAAGCCTGGATGATCTGATCGGCGAATACGCGCTCGTTGCTGCTGACCTGGATATCCCAGCTCCCATCCTTGGCGTGCATTTTTTTTGCTTTGATGCCCTGCTGGCCAAGCAGGACGATGATGTCGTTGGCTTGGGCTTCATCGAGACCTTCTCTAAATGAACTCCCGCAACCCGCCAAGAAAAGTACAAGCAACGCAATTATTAATTTCATTATTATTTACTAGCCCATGTGATTTTCCGCTCGTTATCAGCTTTAATCCACAGCACACTTTTGGCTTTCCTCGCTCAGGTACATCCGATTACACGTAGTTCCGCTCGCCCCATAGCAATCAACGATAAACGCGTCGGTGGTGTGAATTTTCCAGCTACGCGCGAAACCTATCCTTTTTTTGGCTACTTTCATACGAGACAGTCGGCGGTCGATGTACGAGATCCCTACAAAAAAAACCACAAAACTTGCGCTACAGTCCCTGCATTACTGTCCGTAACGACAAATTCGGAATATCAGACACATCCTTTATCAGCAAAACATCATCATGGATTTACTTATAATCATTAAATAGTATCTCAAGAAACAGTTTGCTCAAGCCTATTTACAGCACGACTTGTATTCATTATAACAACGCCGATTGCTTCTCCAAATAGATTTTGCTTAAGCAGTCGATCCTGGAATATTTCAGCACCCATACGTCCTTCAGCCACTCCCCTCATTGCTTTTGCTACATCGTTGTCTAATTCACTCCAATAATTTTGCAGATCCACCAAGCGTTCCGTAATACGGCTTTCGCCAGATGCGTAGCCATCTGCATTCCTTACGTCATAAACTGCGTCGCCTGCGAAATTCGCACCATAGTTATCAGCGATAACCGTGCTATTAAGCGAAGGTATATTCACGGACATGATTGGATTTACCTCTAATTCCACCGATTCAATGTGATGAACCCTGGTCGTCGAGCTCATCACATCTACGAAGCAAAGTTCGCCGTATTAGCGGCCGTTTCGAATTGCACTCATATTGGTGTCGTGATTGCCTTTTCGTTTTTCGTTCGCCATCTGCTTTCGTTGTTGCTCTCGCTGGAACGCATCCTGCCACAGGGGCATCAGCTCACTTTGTCCACTAGCGATCGCAGTTTCCAATGCCGTGAGGCTCGCCTGGGCCGTACCGCTCGCCGCCACATCCAGCTGGGCGTTGGTTACCGAGTTATTGCCTGGAGTAACCAGTGCATTGACGCTGCCTATATTTGAGTTAATAGTGTTGTAATTTCCTACGATTTTTCCATAATAATCGCCCCAGGAACTATTGTAGTTCGCGTAGCCAGTACCATCGAGTGGATTAGTGGGTATATCAATCGACATGTCTTATCTCCAAATAAGCCGACCAAGTGCAATACCATGCAAGTCAGACGTCGGCGAGCCTGGACTTGCAGCCACTGGTCCATTTTTTTGCATGGATCAGCAAAGACGATATAATTCGACGGCTAACTCGTTTGCCTACTGCCCTAGGCGCATAGGGAACCAGGACATTTTTCGAGCTTGATTGCAACAGCTGCAATGCTCTTGATTCAAAGTATTTCGCGCCTTTAATCGCGCCATCGTGTAATTAAAAATCCTGGGAAGTTATGGCATCAAGCATTTCGTTATAGATACATAGGGTGCTGTTTAAAGAAAGGCAAAACTTCCGGCCGTTTAAGGACAGCTAAGCTCGACTCTATGATGCCGCCACCGCCGTCTTTTTTATCCATCTCCATGGCACAACTAAGGGCATCAGCACTTTTTTCGTACTTTCCGCAATGGAACAGGCACATACCATAAATAAAATAGGCATCTTTGCTTTTTTCTCCAAGCTCCATTGCTTTCTCTAATTCGACACACGATCGCGAATAATGACCAAGCTGAAAGTGAATTAGCGCGAGACCGATATGAGGAAACCCGCGCAGAGGGAAGGCTGCGCTGAAGTGTTGAAACATTCGCTCCGACAGCGGGAAAAATTCGTACTTACGAGCCAGGTGAGCGATGTTAATCAAGGTCAACAGATCTTCTTCTTTTATCATAAAGACGACCGGAGCAAAAAATAACAAGTGACGACCATTAACGAAGCTATTTCCTATCGATTAGATTTTTTTGATAATTTCCTAACGCGATCTTCTGTCTGTATTTTACACTCTCGCCTTACCCGCCTCTTAAGCGAAGGACTTTTAGCTTATTAACGAAATCAACGGCGGTAGCCACTCCCGCGGCCAATTCACGGTGCCGTTTTGACGCGCCCTCTGACAAGGCCTGGTTGGCCGCTTGCCATTGTGACTTTTCGATGAGCTCCAGTTTTGTAACCAACTCCGCGAAAAATTGCTGGATATCTTCAGGTTTTGATAGCAGTTGAGGGACGCACATGCCGTCCTTCGATGATCGATTAGTTGCATTCACTCTTATTACCTTTTAATGCATGCATATCAAATCTCGTTTTGTCTTCGCTCGAAATCAACTCAACTCGGCATAAGTCAATAAAATTCAGATGACCCTCTTTGATCTGTGCACCGCTAAATAATCGATCTCCCCGTTGGTTGACCACAAATGGCTCGCCCGAAGAGGCTGAAATAATACTGAGATCAAATTTTTCCAATGGCACCGAAACTAGCGGCATGTTTGATTGTTTTAGTCGCAACCTGATCGCCTTCAATTCAGGCAATTCACGGAGCACTTTGGCTTCGACCGCACGCATGTTCCATCCCGCCAGATCCTTAATGGCATCCTCGGACCAGATATCTACTTCAATTTCTCCAGGGCCTATTACCTTTACTTCAGGGCTCCGGTAATACGTCTCCGTCATTGAGGACACATTTAACGCCAAAACATCCATCGGCAGGACATTCATAATTACCGCACCGAAATTCGCTTTCAGTGCGAGTTGACGCAACGCGCCAAGCTCCTGATGGTCTTTGACATAGCCCTTATAGGTCGTAATACCCGTTACCGGATCAAGCTGGTGACTGACATCGGGATAGAGCCGGTCCAATTCGGCCACCGCGTCCTCCAGATATTCCACCGACAATTCCGGACGGCTGAGCAAAACCGCCACTACGGCAGTACTGCATACCATCACGCCCATGGCCGCCACGATGTACCGCGGTTGCAGCGTGGAACGCATGACTGCTGCGCGGTAACGCCATGGGTGCGCATGATGCAGAAAGCGCATCCTGGCCTGGTGCCCGGCATCTTGCGTATTGGCCTTGGCGATTGGCCGCCCCCATTCATCCAGGCGGGCGACCATCGCAACCTCGAAGTCCAGCCCACTCATGCTGAAGCAACTTCCGGGCATGAGTACCGCCGTGGTTGCCGGCTTGAGCGGATAGCCGAATACACGAACCTCCTCGGCCATGGCCGTCAGGTGCCAGGCTTCATCATCGGCCGACCATGTCAGGCACGCGTGCCGTTCACGCACATCTTCGTCAAGCAGCAGGATGTCGGCGTTCTCGCCATGGCCTATCGACCAGCTCTTTTCGGCAAGAAGCTGCACGATTGCGCCCGCGTGTTTGCCCGACAGGACTCGCAGTGCCACGCTGTTCATAGGTCACCGCAAGGACGCTATACGCCCGCAGGGCCGGGTAGCGGGGTCCGCGAATGGAAGCTCATTTTGATCATCCCCTTCATTTGCCACATGTCTTATCCGTGAGCGTTTTGCTATCCGCGTTGCTCTTGGGCGCCATTTTGTTCTTTGGCGCATCGCTTTTTTTGGGCGTGGCTGCCCGGCGTTTTTGCTTGTCATCCATCCCACCTTCCGCCTTGGTGTCCTTGTTGTCGCCATGCGGTATGGGTGGCAGCGGCTTGACCGGCAGCACTTCCGGCGGCTGCGTATCGATACTGCGCGTCGGCGTGAACCAGACATTCATGAATCCGGCAGACGTGTAGGAGCCCGCATCCGATCGCGCGTTGCTGGTTGTTTGCTTGTTGGCCCCTTGTACCTGGGGTGCTGCAGCCTGTGGCACGAATGTCGCGAGCACCGGCGTGTCGTTGAGGTTTTCGTTCACGACGCGTGGTGTGATCAGATACAGCCGCTCCATCTGTACGTGGGATTTCCGGGTACGCCGGAAGAGCGCGCCCACACCCGGGACCTCGCTTAAGCCGGGCACACCCGACATGTCGTCGTTGTTGTTTTCAAACTGGAATCCACCGACCAGCAGGCTCTGGCCATCCTCGATGACCGCCTGCGTTGCCAGATATTTCCGGCTTGACCCAGGGACATTGTCGACGCTTGCATTGAGGAAATTGCCATCCACGATTTCCAACGTGAGCTTGACCCTGGGCGGCCGACCTTCCATCGGTATGACCAATGGCGTGGCTCGGAATGACAATCCCGTCGATACCGGCACCAGGTTGGCATAGCGATCACCGGTAGTTCTGACGTAAAGCGACTGCTCATTGCCCATAAACGCTTCTTCGTTGTCCAGCGTCATGATTTTCGGCCGCGACAAGATCCGCGCACGGCCCTTCGTTTGCAGCAAGGCAACCCGCGCCCTCAACTGCCGCAGCGAGCTTCCCACCAAGGCCTGGTAGGTCAGCCCGTTTTCGCCGGTGCCAAGCGCGCCGTTGTCGCCACGCAACGACAGATCCACGCCCAGGTCGCGCGCGTCACCGCTATCGATATCGATGATGGCCACATCGAGCTGCACCAGGCGCTGTGGCCGATCCAGTTGCTCGATCAGCTGCGCATAAATGGGCATCATCGACGGTGTATCGAATATCACCACCGAGTTGGTGCGCACGTCGGCCTGGATGTGCACGCTGCGGTCGATGCTGCCTTCGGCGGGATTGCCCTGCTGCTGCCTGGCCAGCAACGCCAGCAGCGCCTGGATACGCAGGCCTGCATCGCCATCCAGCGACTGCGATTCCCCTAGGGGCGACAGTGCCTGCACGATCGCCGCCGTATCCAGCATGGAAGCGGGATCTTTTTTGGGTGCGGCATAGGCGCCCTGCAACAGATTGCGTAGCAGTGTGGCGACACCCGGTACTGCATAGTGGTCCGCCCTGTCGCCACGCACGCGCCTGTCCGAATCCTGCGCTTGCGCGTAGCGCAATGGGAACACGCGTATTTCCATCACCGAGTTGCTGCTGCCTCCACTGACAGGCGGCCTGGCCAGCGCACCGATCATCGACATGTTCCGCTGACTCAACCCGAGCGCAACGCGTTCGCGCTCGCTATCGAGGGCTTTCGCCACCAGGTCGACGTACCGGCTCGGGCCCGAGACAAGGACGCTGCCGCCGGAAAACTTTACCGGGAAGCGCGGTTCGATCAGTTCGAGATCGCCCAAGGCGCGCATGGCCTGCGCACCGCTCATGGGCGCGATGGCAATCACTTCCGAACGGTTATCCGAACTGGATCCAACGTACATCGTCGATCCGTCGTAGTACCAGGTCAGGCCATAGGCCGCCTCAAGTTCGGAAAATATGGATCTTGCCGACTTGTTGAAATCACCATAGACGTTTCCCCGTACGTCGGGCTGGATCACCACCGGAAAAGGTTGGGTTGCAAGAATGTCCTTGAGAACTTGAGCCAGGGGTTTTCCTTTTGACGTGTAGGCCACCATCCCATCCCGCCACGGAACGGGCGCTGCGCTTAAACACACCGGGGCCGTCAACGCCATCCCTACGAGGCAACGAATCATCCAGCGCAGCCGGCGTTCCGTACCACTCATTCAACATGCTCCATGACCACGTCCATCGCATCCTCTTGGCACATTTCTAAGAGCTGAGCAGTGCATACAACCCGTATGAGGGAGCTGAAGTTCTTGACTCCACCCAATTTGAGTTGAACATCCCGATCAAGCGAGGACAGCAAGACATTCACCGTCGTCCCATTGCTTTGCGCCATGCATTTCAAGATTGACCAGTAAATGCGCTCAAGGCGCACGCACGTGGACAGTCCATCAAGACGGATCGACTTTGGCCTTGGTTGTGCCAAACGCATGTCCATATCGTTGAGTAGTGCGAAATTCGACTTTACGACCTTGAGCTCTTTGAACTTGAACCTTCCATCCATGCCATGCACCGTAATACTTGTTATTCCTGCACTTACATGAGACCACTTATCAAACTTCATGTAGGCGATGGTAGGCGTGACACCGGGATTGTCGGCGCTACATAGTTACTGTGTCATAGCGAACGCATTCGGATAAATATTAGTAAGCCATGAAGACATCAGCGCTTCATGCGAGCATCGACGACGCGTTGCTCGGCTGATCGTGCAAACCGAAGGCGCTTGCTTTGCTGCTTCTTTCTGATGCACGCGGATAGGAGCCGGTGCTGCGTGAACGTAGTTGTTGACGCCATATGCTTGCCACATTGCCTAGCGCCATGTGCCTCTGGTCATGCTTTTTTTGATAGACACTGGCGCACGTGAGCACCAACGATGTGTCGCTCCAGTCAATTAGGCAGATGGAAGATGCAGCCGCTGCTGTCTCCTTCTGATGCATGCGAATTGAATTGTCACTGCGTCGAGACCTCCCGCTTTCCTGATCGACGGCAGGTTTCTCGTTGTGATCGATGAAGCTTTTTGGAGGCCATACATTCCATGCTTCCTCCGCGACGCCAACGGCAGCCAGGAGAGGGCCATCGCATGCAAGGCAATGACCGGATGCGTCGACATAGCCTCGTGGGAACGAGTGGCCTGCGCCTATTTACACGCGGGGCGTCACTCGATCGGCCCATCCGTTCTGCGCAAGCGGCGGCGAGCGAATGGATGAAGCAAAGGAGCGTGGCCGTTCTGCCGCATTCCGGCTCACGGGCCGTGATCTGGCACAAAGAAGTTCAGGTTAAAGAATGTTCTGTTCGCGCAGCTTGAACAGATGGCTACTCTGCCTATACCACGCAGCACGGCCTGCAAGTCTTCTGGACACTATGCCAGTGCGAGGAACAGGTCAGAGCATCCCTAGCCAGTCATGCTGGCGGGATCGTCCAGTGATCAGCCAACAGGAAAGCAAACAACGCCATCAGGTAAATCACTGAATATTTGAAAACCCGCATCGCAAAGTATTCGTCCGGCGGGCTCATCAGGCGGATGGCGTAATAAAGGAAGCCGGCACCAAGCACTGCCGCGCCACCGAAGTAGATCAGGCCGCTGTGGCCGGTCATCGATGGCAGCAGGCTTACGACGACCAACAGGATGGTGTAGAGCAGGATTTGCCAGCGGGTGTAGCGCACGCCGTGGGTGACCGGCAGCATGGGGATTTGCGCGCGGGCGTAGTCGTCGCGGCGGAAGATGGCCAGGGCCCAGAAATGCGGCGGGGTCCAGACGAAAATGATCAGGCACAGCTGCAACGGGAACGGATGCAGTGCGCCGGTGACAGCGGTCCAGCCGAGCACGGGCGGAATCGCCCCCGCCAGACCGCCGATGACGATGTTTTGTGGCGTGGCGCGCTTGAGGTACGCCGTATAGACCAGCGCATAGCCGATCAGGCCACCGAAAGTGAGCCAAGCGGTCAGCACGTTCACCAGCGCGGCGAGTATCACCATGGAAACGATGCCGAGCACTACCGCAAACACCAGCACTTGGTGCGCGTTGAGTTTGCCGGTGGCAAGCGGGCGGCGAGCGGTGCGCGCCATCAGCTTGTCGATGCGTTCGTCGATCAGATGATTGAAAGCTGCAGCGGAACCGGACGCGAGCCAGATGCCGAGCGTGCCGAACACCAGCGCGCGCCACGGCGGAATCCCGGGCACGGCCAGAAACATGCCGATGACCGCGCAGAACACCAACAGCGCGACGACGCGCGGCTTGGTGAGCTGGAAATATTCACGCACCAGCATCATGCAAACGACTCCATGTCATGCGCATGCCAGGATTGCAGGCGCGCGTAATTCGCCAACAGCGTGAACAGCAGCAAGGCAGCGCCGCCGTTGTGCAAGGTAGCAACCGGCAGCGGCAGACCGAAATGCACATTGCTGATGCCGAGCAATACCTGCACGACCAGCACCACCGCTACCGCAATACCGCCGAAACGGAATCCGCCGTGCAACAGCCGATAGGCGAGCCACAACAGATAGCAGAACACCACCAGTGCACCGATGCGGTGAGTGATCTGGATTGCGCTGCGGGCCGCCATGTCCAGCACGCCGCCTTCGTAGTTCACGCCGATCTCGCGCCACAGTACGAAGCCTTGATGGAAATCGGTGGGCGGCGCCCACTGCCCCAGGCAGGTAGGGAAATCGGTGCCGCAAGCCAAGGCCGCGTAATTGGCGGACGTCCAGCCACCCAGTGCGATCTGGCACGCCAGCAGCACGATGCCGAACACCACCGCCCTGCGCAGTGCTGCATAACGGTTGTCAGGTGAGCCCACGCCATTGCTGCGCAAAGCGACATATGCCAGCAGGCCGAAGGTGGCCATGCCGCAAAGCAGGTGGCCCATCACCACGATCGGCTTGAGCAACAGCGTCACCGTCCACATGCCGAGCATGGCCTGGAAGATGATCACCGCCAACGCCAGCACGCTCATCTTGAGCGCCGCATATTCGCGCAGCCAGAACGCGCCTGCAGTGGGCAAGAGTATCGCCAGCAAGGCCAATCCCGATGACCAGTTGCGTTCGCCATGCAGATAAAGTCCGACGCCGATCGCTGCAAACACTGCGCTGAAAATAATCGCCAGCATGACAACGCGGTCGCGCCGCGCCGCCAGCAGCGCAAGCACCACCACCAATACACCCAGCGTGCCGGCCAGCATGCGGTGCACCTGTTCGCGCCAGGCCTTGCTTGCCTCATAAGGCCGATCGGGGAACGCAGCATCGGCTTGAGCCACCGCTTGCGCATGCTGCGGCCAGGTAGCCTTGCCGTAGCACGTCGGCCAGTCGGGGCAGGATAGCCCGGCGTTCGACAAACGCACGAATGCCCCGAACATCACCAGGCCGAACGCGAACACTGCCGCCAGCACGGCCAAATAGGGAATGATCTTGCGGGTGCGCATCAATGGATTACCTTCTGCAGATCCTTGCGCAGGCCGCTCGGATCGAAACCGACAGGATACCGCGCCAGCGCCGTGCCGTCGGATTCCACCAGCAGGGCGCTCACGCTGTCTGGCGTCGTCGGGCAATACGCAGCGAGGCGGTTATCCGGGTCCGAGCCGATGGCCCAGTAGTTTTCCATGCCATTGGTAGCCGCGTTGGCAGGCAATTGACCGATATACAGCAGGCGCAGGCGCGCCATGTTGTTGTTGAGCGTGATGCGCGCCGCGGCCATTTTGGTGAGCGTATCGATGCAGTGTGCGGCGCAATCCGGACCGGCCAGTGCGATCAGCGTCATGCGTGGCGAGGTATCGCGCCAGGGCCAGGCCTTCCCATCGGCAAGCTGCAGTCGCACCTGTTCGGTCGCGAAGTTGTGCTGGGGAACGATGGGTTCGCCATAGGCTTTGCCGCCTGGCTGCCAGCCACTGAGATTGAGCAGCGCCGCGGCGAGGATGGGCGCGGCGAAGACCAGGATCACCAGCAGGAATTTCAGGCGGCTTACACGCTGGTTTGAGGTAGTCGGCGTATTCATGTGAAGCGCTATTTTTCCTTGCCGTCATTCTCGCTTTCACGGGAATGACGGCGATGCGGGTTGCGGCGTTTGCGATGCAGTACAAAAAAAATCACGATCGCCGCCATGGCAAACGTGAACCATTGAAACGCATACGCACGATGCCGTGCCGGCGGCATGGAAGAAAGATCGAGCGTATGCACGCGCACATAGATCGCAGACGGATCAGCATCCAGCACCAGCACGCGCGGATAAAGCGCAACGTGCAGGTCGGCCGCCACCTGGGCGAGATCCAGATACACCGATAGCTTCGGCCACTGCGTCTGCCGTGCCAGTGCATCGCCACCCAACTCCAAACCGGTACCTGGCGGCGGTTGATAGATACCCTGCAAGGTTTGCGTATCCGTCGGCAGCGGCGGCAATTGCGGCGCCTGGTCCGTGCCGTTGCCCGGCAAAAAACCCAGGTCGACCAGCAGCCATTTGGCTTGTCCCGCCGGTTGAAACGGCGCATAGACCTCCACGCCGCCCATGCTGTCGTGCCTGGGGTTGTCCAGCAGATACAAGCGATCGGCCCGATAACGTCCTTGCACGCGCACGCGTGGATACGCATCGGCGGGGGGCTGATCGGCCACCTTGTCGAACGGCTTTACCGGCGTACTGGCCGCCGCGGCATACCGTCGCAGAAGCTCGTCCTTGTAATCGGCGCGATGCAGTTGCCACACGCCCAGACGCACGAAAACAAGCACTCCGGCCACGGTCAGCAATACCGACCACCATGCCGGACGGCGCATCAGGCCCACGCGGCAACTCCGCGGGGCATGGCTATACTGGCGATGTCTGGCGTGCCTGGAATTCTCACGTGGAAACCATCTACAAAGTAGCGCTGGTGATCATGTTCCTGGTGGTGATCTTCAACCTTGGCCAGGCCCTGTATTTCATGATGACCGAAAAGGACGAAAGCAAACGCACCGTGTGGGCATTGACCCGCCGCATCAGCTTTTCTTTGCTGCTGATTGCGATGGTGATCGTCGGTATCCGGATGGGCTGGATTCACCCGCACGGCGTCGGCCAGTAATTGTAGCTGGCGCCTCCTTTTCCCGTATCCGTACTGCGACGTTACGGCACGAAAAGACTTGGCACGGGATGGCAACCCGGCTTTCCGATCGCATCACGATGCCGGGATCGTCATCCTGGCCTACGCGACTTTTGGCGCACGCGCATCTGTGCAAGAGCAGCCTCTCGCCCAAGCCATCTCCCCAACGGGGCGAGAGAGAAAAGGAACAAAAAAGCCCGCCTTCCGGCGGGCTTTCTACTCCACGTGAGCGACGCCTCAGAGGATGTAGACGAACATGAAGAGTCCCAGCCACACCACGTCCACGAAGTGCCAGTACCAGGCCACGGCTTCAAATCCGAAGTGATGCTCCTTGCTGAAATGACCAGCCAGCACGCGCAGCCAGATGATGGCCAGCATGATGGTGCCCAGCGTCACGTGCAGGCCGTGGAAGCCGGTGAGCATGAAGAAGGTGCAGCCATACACGCCGCTACCTAGGGTGAGGTTGAGTTCCTTGTAAGCCTCCATGTACTCGTGCGCCTGGCAGTAAAGGAAGCTCGCGCCCAGCAATACGGTAACGCCAAGGAATGCCAGCACCTTGCCGCGATGGCCCGCCTTCAGTGCATGGTGCGCGATGGTCACGGTGACGCTGGAACTCAGCAGGATCAGCGTATTGAGCAGTGGCAGGCCCCACGGCGCCACGGTCTGGAAGGCGCCACCGACGTGCGCCGGGCCATTGCCGCCGCCCGCGCCCCACGATGCCGCGTAGTCGCTCCACAGGAACTGGTGCGTCAACACGCCATGGCCGTAGCCGCCCAGCCACGGCACCGAGAACATCCGGATGTAGAACAGCGCGCCGAAGAAGGCGCCGAAGAACATCACCTCGGAGAAGATGAACCACATCATGCCCATGCGGAACGAGGTGTCCACCTGGGTGTTGTAGCTGCCGGCCAGCGATTCGCGGATCACCGAGCGGAACCAGCCGAAGAACATGGCCAGGATGCCGACGAAGCCGATCAACAGCAGCGTCTTGCCGAAGCCGGTTTCGTCCGGATCGGCGTTGAGCCAGTGCGCCGCACCGAACACGGTGAGGAACATGACCACCGCGGCCACGATCGGCCATTGGCTCTTGCTCGGTACGTAGTAGATGTCGTGCTGCTGACCCATGATCTGTATCCCGTAGACGTTCCTGATGACCCTACGTTCTGGTGGTGCCCCGCCGCAGCGGGTTACTGCATGAGCGCTTCCTGGATGGCCTGCGCGTGTGCTTGCGGGTGATGCTGCAACCAGAGCATCTGCGCGATCGATACCACGAACACGGCGAGAGCGACGATGCCGACCACTTTGGCGGTGCGCCGCGCGCGGCGCAACCGTTGTTCCTGATCCGATGCCAGCAAGCGTTGATCGAGTTTCACGCGATCAATCCTCGACATGCCCGTGCGCAAGTTCTTCGTCGTGGACCACCGGCGCAATGGTGAAGCTGTGATGCGGCGGCGGCGACGACAACGTCCATTCCAGCCCGCGTGCGCCTTCCCACACGCGATCGGTGGCTTTCTTCTTGGAGAACCACACGCAATGGATGATCACACCGAGAAAGATCAGCTGCGAGGCGCCGAAAAGGAAGCCGCCGATCGAGCTGACCATATTGAAGTTGGCGAAGGCCACGTTGTAATCCGGAATGCGGCGCGGCATGCCGGCAAGGCCGAGGAAGTGCTGCGGGAAGAACAGCACGTTCACCCACACCACCGAATTCCAGAAGTGCACCTTGCCCCAGAACTCGCTGTACATATGGCCGGTCCACTTCGGGATCCAGTAATACGTCGCCGCCATGATCGCGAAGATCGCGCCGGTCACCAGCACGTAGTGGAAATGCGCCACCACGAAGTAGGTGTCGTGATACTGGAAGTCCGCCGGCACCAGCGCCAGCATGAGGCCGGAGAAACCGCCGATGGTAAACAGGATGACGAACGCGATGGCGAACAGCATCGGCGTCTCGAAGGTCATCGAACCGCCCCACATGGTGGCGACCCAGTTGAACACCTTCACGCCGGTCGGTACCGCGATCAGCATGGTTGCGTACATGAAGAAGATTTCAGCACCCAGCGGCAGACCCACCGCAAACATGTGGTGCGCCCACACGATGAACGACAGGAACGCGATCGAGGCGATCGCGA
>NZ_DAIOEU010000027.1:0-60728 GCF_036746095.1 Dyella sp. | reverse complement strand
CTGGTGATGATGAGCATCATCACCAACAGCTACGGCAACATCTCCAGCTCGTTCTTCGGCGCCAAGTTCCAGCGCTCTGTAGAAGAAATGCTGGTATCGCCGATGCCGAACTGGGTGATCCTGCTGGGCTACGTCACCGGCGCGGTGACGCGCGGGCTGGTGGTCGGTTTCCTGGTGCTGCTGATTGCGCTGTTCTTCACGCACCTGCAGATCGCGCACATCGCGGTCACGCTATTGTCGGTGCTGTTCGGCGCCACGATCTTTTCGCTGGCCGGGTTCGTCAATGCGATCTACGCCAAGAAGTTCGACGATATCGCACTGGTTCCCACCTTCGTACTGACACCGCTCACCTATCTGGGCGGCGTGTTCTATTCGGTGAAAATGTTGAGCGAACCGTGGCAGGCGATCTCGCGCATCAACCCCATTTTGTACATGGTCAATGCATTCCGCTTTGGCGTGCTGGGCATCAGCGACGTGCACATCGGCGTGGCGTTCGGGGTGATGCTGCTGTTTGTGATCGGGCTGTCGTGGGTCGCATTGAACCTGCTCAAGCGCGGCGTGGGACTTCGCTCTTAGCTCCAGGGTGAGATCACGCGGGAAGGCAAATTTCGCTCATCGTCATTCCGGCGAAGGCCGGAATCCAGAAAAAAAATGGCGTGCACAGCACACGACAAAAAAGGTTTTGTGTGCTTCGCACGGCGTATTTCACTGGATTCCGGCTTTCGCCCACTGCTGTGCGGGGAAATTTTCGCCGTTCTTGCGGGAAAGCTAAAACGACGTCATTCCAGCGAAAGCTGGAATGACGAGCTGATGGCACTGTATTTCCATGGAAAATTTTCGATGCCGGGTGCTATGCCCGCGCATTTTTTTTGAAGAACTTCATTTTCCCCGGACAGCAATGAATGGGCTTTCGCCGGAATGACGGCGACGTACTACACCGCGCAGTCGATCGCCTTGCCCTCACGCCACGAACGCGTTGCCAGCTCAGCCAACTCCAATGCCTTGATGCCATCCTCGATGGTCGTACGCACCGGCGTGCCGTTAACCAAGGCATCGAAGAAATGCTCGATCTCCAAGGCATACGCCGCGCGGTAGCGTTCCAGAAAGAATGCCTCCGGCTTGTCGCTGCTGATCGCATCGCCATTCCACGCAATCACCTCCGTCGGCCGCACGTTGCCGGCCTGCAAAAGCCCCCTGCTGCCAAGCACTTCAAAGCGCTGGTCGTAACCGTACGCGGCACGGCGCGAGGTATTGATCTGGCATAGCGCCCCATCGCGCGTGCGCAAGGTGACTGCCGCGTGGGAAATATCACCGGCCGCGGCGACTTCCGGCATGTTCGGGCAGCCGCCGGTGGCGTGCACGCTTACGGCCTCGCCGCCGAGAATCCAGCGAAAAATATCGAAGTCGTGGATCAGCATGTCCTTGAACACGCCACCAGAATGGGCGATGTAGCTGGCCGGCGGTGGCGCCGGATCGCGGCTGGTGACGATCAGGAGTTCCGGCGTACCGATCTCGCCGGCATCCAATCGCTGTTTCAAGGCGGCAAAGGTCGGATCGAAGCGGCGCTGAAAACCGATCATGCAGGTAACGCCGGCACGCCTGACCGCCTCCGCACAGGAGCGTGCACGCGCCACGTCCAGGTCCACCGGCTTCTCGCAGAAGATGGCCTTGCCGGCCGCCGCGGCGCGCATGATCAGGTCCGCGTGCGTATCCGTGCTGGAACCAATGACGACCGCCGCAACGCCAGCATCGGCCAGTGCTTCGTCGATGCCGGCAACCGTAGCGCCATGCTGGACTGCGAGCGCTTCGGCTGATGGCTGCTGCACATCCACCACATAGCGCAGCCGCGTATGCGGATGCCGCGCAAGATTGCCGGCGTGGATCTTGCCGATGCGCCCGGCGCCGAACAGCGCAACGCCGATGCGTTCCTGATTAGTCATCGTATTCTCCGGGATGGGTGGTCTCTTCGACTTTCAATTCGAGCTTGTACGCCAGCGCCACGAACAGCGCCTGGCACAGGCAGATGGTGCTGGTCAGTGCGCGGAAGGCGAATGCGCTGCTTTCCTGCACCAGCAGCGTGGCATGGGCTTCCCTGCCCAAGGCACCTAGCGCGCTATCGGTAATCGCCAGCACCCTGGCCTTGTGCTGGTGCGCCATGCGGCTGCAATAAAGCGTTTCCTTGCCGTAGGGCGGATAGCTGATGGCGATCAGCACATCGCTCTTGCCGATGCTGCGGATCTGCTCGCGGTACATGCCGCCCAGTCCGCTCACCAGGTGCACGCGCTTGGCGGTGTGTTGCAGGGCATACACGATGTAGCTGGCGATGCTGAAAGTGCGCCGCACCGCCACCACGTAGATGTTTTCCGCCTTGACCAGCATGTCGACCGCCGCGTCGAACTGCTTGGCGTTGAAGGTTTTCACCAGTTCGTCGAGCCCGGTACGGTTGGCGTCGATAAAGCGCAAGGCCATTTGCGATGCCGGCAGGTTGCCTTCGCCTTCGGCGATGACGCGGCGGATGCGTTGCTGATAGCTGCGCGCGGGTGTCACCGCCTCGGTGTAGTCGTTGCGGAATACGGCCTGCATCTGGCTGAAGCCGGAATAGCCGAAGCGCTGCGCAAAACGCACCACCGCCGATGGATGCACCTCGCAACCCGCTGCAATCTCGTTGATGCGCTGGACCATGATGTTCGCCCGCTCCCGTTCCAGGTAGCTGGCCACGTTCTGCAACTGCCTCGGCAGGCTCTCAAAATCTTGCGCTATCCGCTGCAGTAGTTCGTCGACGGCGCCCTGTTTGGCCATGCGTGGCCTCCGCTGAAGTCCGGTGGCAATCCTAGCGCCGCTTGGAAAAATATTTCCATAAATTTCTTTTGTGCAATGCAAATTGCAATTGCGGAAGCGGCGTTCTTATGCTCGCGTCCACGGTGCGGCCATCTCGCGGGCGCGCCTTCTCCGGCCGGGCACGGCACCGGTCTTCACTTTGGAGACGCTATGCGTACGCGGTGGATCTCGACCTTGCTGGCGGGCATGCTGGCCGCCCTCGCGGCCCCGGCTGCCACGGCTGCCGCTGGGCCGCACACCCAAGAGCGCTACGTGTTGATCAGCCATGCCGCCGATTCGGATGTGTGGTGGAACACGGTCAAGAATGCGATCAAGCAAGCCGGGGACGATTTCGGCGTGCAAGTCGACTACCGCAATCCGCCCAATGGCGACCTCGCCGACATGGCGCGCCTGGTCGAACAGGCCGCCGCGCGCAACTACGACGGCGTGGCGTTCGACATTGCCGATTTCGACGTATTGTCCAAGCCAACCCTGCGCATCACCGCCAAGCGCATTCCGCTCGTCACCATCAACTCCGGCACGCAGCAGGAAAGCGCAAAGCTTGGCGCGATCATGCATATCGGCCAGCCGGAATACGAAGCCGGCAAGGCCGCCGGCGAGCGTGCAAAGGCCGCCGGCATCACCTCGTTCGTGTGCGTCAATCACAACGCCGCCAATGCCGCCGCGTTCCAGCGCTGCAAGGGTTTTGCGGATGCCATTGGGGTGGATGCACGCACGTCGATGATCGATACCGGCGTCGATCCCACGGTGGTAGAAAACAAGGTCAGCGCCTACCTTCGCAATAATCCCCGCACGCAGGCCATTCTGGCCCTGGGGCCCAATTCGGCCGACCCCAGCCTGCTGGCGCTGCAGCGGATGGGGCGGGCCGGCAAGATCTATTTCGCCACCTTCGATCTTTCCCCCTCCATCATCGATGGCATCCGCAAGGGCGCCATCAACTTCGCCATCGACCAGCAGCCGTATCTGCAGGGCTATATGGCGATCGCCGCACTGGCCATCGCACACGAAGACAACACACGCGATCCGGCCACCATCATCGCCAAGCTCAAAGCCAATCCCGCTTTCCAGTCGCGCCTGAAGGAATACGGCCTGCAGCCGGTGTATACCAGCCAGGGCGTCAGCTCGGGTCCTGCATTCGTCACCAAGGACAACGTCGATACCGTGGCCAAGTACGCCGGCCAGTATCGATGACAAGCCGCTCGCGGAGATGCGCATGAGCAGCACGACTTCCCATCTGCCCCTCACGACACGCAAGGACAACACTTCCGTGCAGAACGATGAACGGGTACGGCGCATTTCGCCCTGGCGTGGCTTCATCAGCCGCCCGGAATTCGGTTCCATTGCCGGCGCGGTGCTGGTGTTCGTGCTGTTCGGCATCTTTGCCGGCGATTCGGGCATGTTCAATCTCGATGGCGTGATGAACTGGGCACAAGTCGCGGCCTACCTCGGCATCATCGCGGTCGGTGCGTGCCTGTTGATGATCGCCGGCGAGTTCGATCTTTCGATCGGCTCGATGATCGGTTTCGCCGGGATGATGATGGCGGTGCCGGCGATGTTCATGGGCTGGCCGATGTGGGCGTCGGTGCTGTTCGCGTTTGCCGGTTGCATGGCGCTGGGCTGGTTGAACGGCTACCTGGTGGTGCGCACGCGGCTGCCCAGCTTTATCGTCACGCTGGCTTTCATGTTCATCCTGCGCGGGCTCACCCTGGTGCTGTCCACGTATTTCTCCAACAGCACCATCGTCAGTGGCGTGGGGGACAAGGTGGGCAGCGATCCGGTGGTGAGCACGCTGTTCCAGGGCAGCACATGGCACGGCCTGTTCGTATGGCTCGCGCAGGCAGGTGTCATCGACAAGCTGCCCAATGGCGATCCGATCATTGCCGGCATTCCCAAGGTATTGCTGTGGTGGTTGCTGATGGCGGTGGGCGCGGGCTTCGTGCTTTCGCGCACCCGCTTCGGCAATTGGATTTTCATCGTGGGTGGCGATGCGGCCGCAGCGCAGAACGTTGGCGTGCCGGTGCGCCGCGTGAAGATCAGCCTGTTCGTATGCACCGCTTTTTGTGCGTGCCTGTTCGGTGTGCTGCAGGTGGCCGACGTGGGCTCCGCCGCTGCCGACCGCGGCCTGCAAAAGGAATTCGAGGCGATCATCGCCGCCGTCATCGGTGGCGCCCTGCTTACCGGCGGCTACGGTTCCGTGCTCGGCGCCTGCTTTGGTGCACTGATTTTCGGCGTGGTGCAGATCGGCATTTCCTACACCAGCTTCGATTCCGATTGGTATCGCGTATTCCTGGGCGCCATGCTGCTGTTGGCGGTGCTGTTCAACCACTACGTGCGCCTGCACGCGACGCGCAGCAAGTGAGGGCACCTTCATGAGTGATGACTACATCCTGCAACTGGAAAACGTCAGCAAATTCTTCGGCACGGTGATCGCACTGCAGGACGTCACGCTGCGCCTGCGCCGCGGCGAGGTGCACTGCCTGCTGGGCGACAACGGCGCCGGCAAATCCACCTTGATCAAGACGCTGGCCGGAGTACATCCACCCAGCCGCGGCAGTTATCTCGTCGACGGCAAGGAAGTGCATTTCAACTCGCCGCGCGAGGCGCTGGATCACGGCATCGCCACCGTATACCAGGACCTGGCCCTGGTGCCGCTGATGAGCGTGGCGCGCAACTTCTTTGCCGGGCGCGAGCCGGTGCGCAAGCTGTTCGGCCTGGTTCCGGTGATGGATATCGACCACGCCGCACGCGTGGCGGAAGAAAAACTGGCCGACATGGGTATCCACGTCCGTTCGCCGCATCAGGCCGTCGGCACCATGTCAGGCGGCGAACGCCAGTGCCTGGCAATTGCGCGCGCGATCCATTTCGGCGCAAAGGTGCTGATCCTCGATGAGCCTACGGCTGCGCTGGGCGTGAAGCAGAGCTGCAACGTGCTCAAGCTGATTCATACGGCGCGGGCGCGCGGCATCTCGGTGATCTTCATTACGCACAACGTGCATCACGCCTATCCGATTGGCGACAGCTTTACGTTGCTCAACCGCGGGCAGTCGATGGGGACGTTTGCAAAGCAGGAGATTGCCAAGGAGGCGTTGCTCGACATGATGGCCGGAGGTGCGGAGATTCAGGGGTTGGTGGCGGAGCTTGAGGGGCGGGCGGCATGAAGCCCTTGCTTCTTCACAATGCCGGAGTGCTCCCTCTCCTCTCTGGGGAGAGAGCTGGGGTGAGGGGCGAATCTCGCGGCGCGGTTAGTTCTGCGCGAGATGCAAAAGCCAAAGCCTGCCTGCATCCAAGAAGCTCCCTGGGACCCCAGCCCCTCACCCTAACCCTCTCCCCGGAGGGGAGAGGGAACCGGTCCGCGGCTTCGTTTTGATTCGCGAGCACATGCACATGAACGCACGCCAATACGACCTCATCTGCCTCGGCCGACTCGCCGTCGACTTCTACGCCCAGCAACCCGGCGCACGCCTGGAAGACGCCACCAGCTTCGCCAAATACCTAGGCGGCTCATCCGCCAATGCCGCGTTCGGCACCGCGCGCCTCGGCCTGCGCACCGCCATGCTGAGCCGCGTCGGCGACGACCACATGGGCCGGTTCCTGCTCGAAACGCTGCAACGCGAAGGCTGCGACGTGAGCCACGTCAGCATCGATCGCGAGCGTCTCACGGCGCTGGTGCTGCTCGGCATCAAGGATCGCGATACGTTTCCATTGATCTTCTACCGCGAAAACTGCGCGGACATGGCGATCGACGAAACCGATATCGACGAAAACTTCATCGCCTCCAGCCGCGCGCTCGCGATTACCGGCACGCATTTCTCCACGCCGTGGGTGCACGCGGCCAGCAGCAAGGCGCTGGCCTTCGCGCACAGGCACGGCGTGCGCACGGTGCTGGATATCGACTATCGTCCCGTGCTGTGGGGCCTTACCGCTCATGGCGATGGCGAAACGCGCTTTGTTGCCGACGACGGCGTTACCGCGCATCTGCAAAGGATCTTGCCGCAGTTCGACCTGATCGTCGGCACCGAGGAAGAATTCCATATTGCCGGAGGCAACCGTGATCTGCTCGCAGCGTTGCGCGCGGTACGTGCCGTCACCCGAGCCACGCTGGTAGTGAAACGTGGCGCGCTCGGTTGCAGCGTGATCGAAGCCGCCGTACCCGGCAATATCGACGAAGCGCCCACCTATCGCGGCACGCGCGTGGAAGTACTCAATGTGCTGGGCGCCGGCGACGCTTTCATGGCCGGCTTCCTGTATGGCTGGCTGCGCGACGAAGGCATCGAACGCAGTTGCGCCTACGCCAATGCCTGCGGCGCGATGGTGGTTTCCCGCCATGCATGCGCCCCGGCCATGCCGAGCCGCGCGGAACTGGACTATTTCCTAGCCCACGCCGATCGCCTGCAGCAGCCGGACCAGGACGAAGAGCTGGCGCATCTGCATCGCGTCAGCGTGGCGCGTCCGGTCTGGCATGACCTGCACATCTTTGCCTTCGATCATCGCAGCCAGTTCTACGACCTGGCCTGCGAGTGCGACGCCGATGAATTCCGCCTGCCGCGCCTGAAGCAACTGCTGGTGGAAGCCGTGGCCAAAGCGGAGCGCGAACTCGGCCTGCAACATCGCGTCGGTGTACTGATCGACCAACGCTACGGCGAAGACGCCCTGCATGCCGCCACCGGACGCGGCTGGTGGGTCGGCCGTCCGGTGGAAATGCCGGGATCGAACCCACTGGAATTCGAATACGGCCGCTCGATCGGCAGCCAGCTGGTGCAATGGCCGCGCGAACATGTGGTGAAGTGCCTGGTGCAATTCGATCCCGACGGCGAGGCCGAATCCCGGCTTGAACAGGAAACGCAGCTGCATGCGCTCTACGCGGCGGTAAGGCAGAGCGGCCATGAGTTGCTGCTGGAAATCATTCCGCCTGCCAATCCTGCCGCCATCGGTACGCCGGGCGAACGCGTGGTACGCGCAATGAAACGCCTCTACAACCTCGGCATTCGTCCGGAGTGGTGGAAGTTGAAACCCATGCCGGCGGCGGATTGGGTGGCGATCGATGCCTTGATCGCCGAACGCGATCCGTATTGCCGCGGCGTGGTGCTGCTTGGCCTCAACGCGCCATTCGCGGAATTGGCGGAAGGTTTCGCAGTGGCCGCGCACAGTACCCGTTGCCGGGGCTTCGCCGTCGGCCGCAGCCTGTTCTACGAACCGGCACGCGCGTGGCTCGCGCATGAGATCGATGACGCCGCACTGGTCGAACGCGCCGCGCAACAGTTCGCCAAACTGGCAGCGCTCTGGCAGCAGGCGCGCAGCAACGTGCATCAGGCGAAAGGAGTGGCGGCGTGAACCGCGTGCGATTGACCATGTCCCAGGCTCTGGTGCGCTATCTTGCCGCGCAGCAGGTGCGCGATGAGGAAAGCGGCGAGCTGCTGCCGTTGTTCGGCGGCATCTTCGCCATCTTCGGCCACGGCAATGTGGCGGGATTGGGTGAAGCGCTCCATCAACATCGCGCGCAGTTGCCGACCTACCGCGCGCACAACGAGCAGGCCATGGCGAACGCTGCCATCGCCTATGCCAAGGCGCAGATGCGCCGGCGCATGATGGCCGTGACCACCTCGATCGGCCCGGGCGCCACCAACCTGGTGACCTCGGCCGCGCTGGCACACGTCAACCGCCTGCCGGTGCTGTTGTTGCCGGGCGATATCTTCGTGTCGCGCGCGCCCGATCCGGTACTGCAGCAGCTGGAGGATTTCGGCGACGGTACCGCCAGCGTCAACGATTGCCTGCGGCCCGTCTCGCGCTATTTCGATCGCATCGTCAAACCCGAGCAATTGCTCACCGCCCTGCCGCGCGCGATGCACGTGCTGACCGATGCCGCCTTGTGCGGGCCGGTGACGCTCGCGCTGCCGCAAGACGTGCAAGCCGAAGCCTTCGATTGGCCTGAAGCATTCTTCGCAACGCGCCTGCACGGCTTTCGCCGTCTTCCGCCCGCGCAGGAGGATATCGAAACCGCCGTGCAAACACTGCGCGATGCAAAGCATCCCGTGCTGATCGCCGGCGGCGGCGCACTGTATGCGCAAGCCAGCGATGCCGTACGCCGCTTCGCCGAAACACATGGTGTGCCAGTGGCCGAAACCCAGGCCGGCAAAGGCACGCTGCCCTGGCAGCATCGCCTGCAACTCGGGCCGGCCGGCGTGTGCGGTTCCACCGCTGCGAACGAGCTGTTGGCCGAGGCGGACGTGGTACTTGCCGTCGGCACGCGCCTGCAGGATTTCACTACCGGCTCCAACGCGCTTTACACCCGTGCGCGCATCGTCACACTCAACGTCAACGGCTACGACGCATTGAAAGGCGGCGACGCCCAGGTGCTGGCCGACGCGCGCCTGGGGTTGGAAGCACTTTCCTCCGCGCTCGGCACGTGGCGTGGCGATGCCAGCTGGCAAGCACGCGCACAACATCTGGCGCAGGCATGGCGCCACAGCGTGGACGACATCACGTCGCGCCGCGAACTTCCCGCCGGCACGCTTCCTTGCGACGGCGAGATCATCGGCGCCGTGCAGCGTTCGCATGCCGATTCCACCCACCGCGACATCGTCGTGTGCGCGGCTGGCACGCTGCCGGCGGAACTGGAAAAACTGTGGCGTACCGACACGCCCGGCGGCTACCACATGGAGTACGGCTACTCCTGCATGGGCTACGAGATTGCCGGTGGCCTGGGTGTAAAGATGGCCAAACCCGAGCGCGAAGTGATCGTGATGCTGGGCGACGGCAGTTACCTGATGCTCAACGCGGAAATCGCCACCTCGGTGATGCTGGGTCTGAAACTGATCATCGTGGTGCTGGACAACCGCGGTTTCGGCTGCATCAACCGCTTGCAGCAGGCTTGCGGCGGCGCGCCGTTCAACAACATGCTCGACGATTGCCTGCAGGGTGCCGACGGCGCACCGGCCATCGACTTCGCCGCGCATGCGCGTGCGATGGGCGCACATGCCGAACACGTGCACAGCATAGGCGAGCTGGAGCAGGCGCTGGTACGCGCACGCGCTGCGACGCACACGTATCTGATCGCCATCGACACCGACCATCGGCGCACCACTGAAGCCGGCGGCGCCTGGTGGGAGGTGGCCGTGCCGGAAGTCTCCGACCGCGATGCCGTGCGAGCCGCACGGCGCGACTATGAAACAGCCAAGCAACGGCAACAGCCCTACCCAGGCAAGTCCCATGACGCATGACGGTTTCAACCTAAGGATCGGCATCAACCCGATCGGCTGGAGCAATGACGACCTGCCTTCGCTGGGTGGCGAGACGCCGCTGTCGACGGCACTCAGCGAAGGCCGCGAGATCGGCTATCAAGGCTTCGAACTCGGCAACAAATTTCCGCGCGAGCCCGCGGCGTTGCGCCAGCTGATGGCCGGCTACGGGCTGGAGGTTGTTTCCGGCTGGTATTCGGGCTGCCTTGCCGCGCGCTCAGTGGAAGAGGAAATCGCCGCCGTCGAACCGCATCTGCGCCTGCTTGCCGAGAACGGCTGCAAGGTAATGGTGTATGGCGAAGTCGCCGATTCGATCCAGGGCGAGCGCCGCATTCCGCTTAACAAGCGCCCGCGCTTCCGTGACGAGGATGCCTTCAAGCGCTACGGCGACCGGCTCACCGCCTTTGGCCGCCACTTGCTCGGCCATGGTGTGCGACTGGCCTATCACCATCATATGGGCGCCTATGTAGAGGCTCCGGCAGACATCGACCGCCTGATGCTCCACACCGGCGAAGACGTCGGCCTGCTGTTCGACAGCGGGCATGCGTATTTTGGCGGTGGCGATCCGGTCGCCATGCTCAGCAAGCACATCGATCGTGTCTGCCATGTGCATTGCAAGGATGTCCGGCCAGCCATCGTGCGACATGCGCGCAATCGCCATTGGAGTTTTCTCGATTCGGTGTTGAACGGTGTCTTTACCGTGCCGGGCGATGGGGCGATCGATTTTGCGGGCATCGTCGCCGTGCTTCGCACGCACCGTTACCACGGTTGGCTGGTGGTGGAAGCCGAACAGGATCCGGCCTTGGCGCCGAGTTACGCGTATGCGCAGAAGGGCTATCGCACCTTGCGTGCGCTGGTGGATGGTGCGCCGTTGCAGGAGGTTGCATGAATCCGTATTACGCCAATCGCACGACCCTCCCTCTCCCCTCCGGGGAGAGGGTTGGGGTGAGGGGGTGCAGGGGAGAAGAGGAAAAGCGCATGCAAGGAGCACTCGCATGAGCTTGCTGGTCAAAGGTCACGCGCAAGGGCGCGAGATCGTCAAGGTCACCCCGGCATCCGCTGGCTGGAAACACGTCGGCTTTGAAGCCTTCCGCCTTGCATCAAGCGAAAACCTGCAAATCACCTTGCCCGCCGATCGCGAAGGCTGCCTCGTCGTGCTGACCGGCAACGCAGACATCCGCGCGGGCGGAGAATCGTTCGACAAGCTGGGCGGCCGCAACAGCGTATTCGACGATCGCTCGCCCGATGCGGTCTACGCACCGCCCAATACAACGTTTGAAATCACCGCACACGATGCGGTGGAACTGGCGCTCGCCACCGCACCTGCCAAAGGTATGCATCCCGTGCGCCTGATCCCCGCCACCAGCATGAAACGCTCGGTGCGCGGCCAGGACACCAACACCCGCTACATCTGCGACATCCTGCCGGAATCCGAACCGGCCGAATCGCTGCTGGTGGTGGAAGTGGTGACGCCCGCCGCGCATTCCTCCAGCTATCCGCCGCACAAGCACGACACCGATGCGCTGCCCCGGGAGAGCGCACTGGAAGAAACCTATTACCACCGCATCGATCCGCCGCAGGGCTTTGCCTTCCAGCGCGTGTATACCGACGCGCGCGACCTGGACGAATCGATGGCGGTAGGCGACCACGACGTGGTGATGGTGCCGCGCGGCTATCACCCGGTGGTGATGCCGCACGGCTATCGCGGTTACTACCTCAACGTGATGGCCGGCGCGCAGCGCGCGTGGCACTTCAAGAACGACCCGGCGCACGACTGGCTGATGCAACGCTGAAATATCTCCGAGAGGATCCACTGATGTCCGCACAAGTTTCCCAACCGACTGCGCCGCAGGCCATCGGCCATTTCATCGACGGCCGCCGCCATGCCGGCCGTGGCGACAGCCTTCCGTCTTACAACCCGGCCACGGGCGAGGTGATCGGCGCGGTCGCCATGGCGACGCCGGCCGAAGTGAGCGCCGCCGTGAAAGTAGCCGCCGAGGCGTTCCATGGCTGGTCGCAAACCTCGCCCCTGAAGCGCGCGCGTGTGATGTTCCGCTTCAAGGAACTGATCGAGCGCGACATGGACAAGCTTGCCGACGTCATCACGCGCGAACACGGCAAGGTGTTTTCCGATGCCAAGGGCGAACTGATGCGCGGCCTGGAAGTGGTCGAGTACGCCTGCGGCATTCCGGAGCTGCTGAAAGGCGAATACACCGAGCAGATCGGCGGCGATATCGACGCCTGGACCATGCGCCAGCCGTTGGGCGTGTGCGCCGGCATCACGCCGTTCAATTTCCCGGCGATGGTGCCGATGTGGATGTTCCCGATGGCGCTCGCCTGCGGCAACAGTTTCGTGCTCAAGCCTTCCGAACGCGATCCATCCGCTTCGTTGATGCTGGCGGAGTTATTGAAGGAAGCCGGCTTGCCGGACGGCGTCTTCAACGTCGTGCAAGGCGACAAGACGGCGGTGGATGCCCTCCTGGATCATCCGGACATTCGCGCGGTGAGTTTCGTCGGCTCCACGCCGATCGCCGAATACATCTATGCGCGCGGCACCGCCGCCGGCAAGCGCGTGCAGGCGCTCGGCGGCGCCAAGAACCACATGATCGTGATGCCCGATGCCGATATCGAGAAAGCGGCGGATGCACTCATCGGTGCTGGCTACGGCGCGGCGGGCGAACGCTGCATGGCCATCTCGGTGGCGGTGGCGGTAGGCGACGCCACCGCCGACCAGCTGGTGGCCAGGCTCACGCCCAAAGTGCAGGCCTTGCGCGTTGGCAACGGCATGCATGCACAGGTCGACATGGGCCCGGTGATCACTGCCCAGCATCGCGACAAGATCACCGGCTATATCGAGGATGGCCTCGCGGCAGGCGCCCAACTGGCCGTGGACGGACGCGGCCATCGCGTATCGGGCTGCGAGCAGGGTTTCTTTCTTGGCGGCAGCCTGTTCGATCACGTGCGCCCGGACATGCGCATCTATCGCGAAGAAATCTTCGGCCCCGTGCTGTGCGTGGTGCGCGTGCCGGATTTCGGTGCCGCACTCAAGCTGGTCAACGACCACGAGTTTGGCAACGGCACCGCCATCTTCACGCGCGACGGCCATGTGGCGCGCGAATTCGCGCATCGCGTGCAGGTCGGCATGATCGGCATCAACGTGCCGATCCCCGTGCCGATGGCGTTCCATAGCTTTGGCGGCTGGAAGAGGAGCCTGTTTGGCGACCATCACGCGCACGGGCCGGAAGGTGTGCGCTTCTATACGCGGCAGAAGGCGGTGACGCAGCGCTGGTTGGCAAGCGAAGACAGTCGCGGGCCGGAGTTCGCGATGCCCACGCATTGATTCATCCCCACGAAATATCGATTTCGTCATTCCGGCGAAGGCCGGCACGCGGTGAGGCGAATCCGGGCTGCACATCCATAGGCGCGCACCTACGCAAGCAATAGGCCTCAATTTCGTATCTGTCTGAAAGCATTGCAGCGAAAACCTCGGGAAAATCGACTCCACATTTTTTGTTGGAGTCCGCAATGGAAATGCCCCGCCGTTCGAAGACATCGTCCGCCGTTCGTCTCTTCACTGCCCTGCTTGGCTTCGTCGCGACACCGGCCTTCGCCGCCGACGATGCACCGTATCTCCTCGGCGACTGGAATGGCGAACGCACCCGCCTCGCCGATAAAGGCATCCGCTTCGACTTCGGCTACACCGGCGAGGCCGCGCACAACTTCAGTGGGGGTACGCGACACACCACGCGCTACGCCGATCAATGGGTATTGGGCAGCACGCTCGACCTGGACAAGCTGTGGGGATGGCAGGGCGGTGAATTCCAGCTGGTGGTCACCAACCGCAACGGCCGCAATCTCAGCGACGACGCCAACCTTGGCGTGTATCAACAGGTGCAAGAAGTGTACGGCCGTGGCCAGACCTGGCTGCTCACCGTGTTTGCGCTCAAGCAGCAGTTCTTCGACGGCAAGCTCCAATGGCGCGTCGGCCGCCTGCCGGTCGGCACCGATTTCGACAGCCTTCCGTGCGACTTCCAGAATCTCACTTTCTGCGGTTCGCAGCCCGGCAATATCGTCGGCGATTACTGGATCAACTGGCCGGTTAGTCAATGGGCCACCACGCTGAAATGGAACACCACCGACCAGACCTACGTAAGGCTGGGCGCGTATCAGCTCAATCCGCGCTACGTCGACAACACCTGGGCGCGCAGCAATGGCTGGAAGCTCAATTTCCCCGGCGGCACTACGGGCGCCCTGCTGCCGCTTGAATTCGGCTGGACGCCGACACCCGGCGGCCTGCCGGGCAGCTACAAGCTCGGCGGCTGGTACAACAACGCCGGCGGCGAACATCTTTATTACGACATCCATAATCGGCCGATCGCGTTCACCGGCGAGGCACCGCTACAGGAAAGCGCGCGGCACGGCGGCTACCTCACCTTGCAGCAACAGATCACCGGCGATGCTGCCGGCAAAGGAATCAGCCTGTTCTTCAACGCCACCATGGCCGACAGCAGTACCTCGGCGGTGGATCGGCAGTTCGCGTTGGGTGCGATGTTCAACCGGCCGTTCCATCCCAGCAAGGACAGGATTGGCGTGGCTGTGGGCACCACGCACGGCAGCAGCGAACTGATTCGCTACGCGCGGCTCTATAACCAGCTCAACGCAGGGGTTCCCATGCCGGTGGCAGACACCTATGAATTCGCCAGTGAGGTGTTCTACGACTGGTATCCGATTCCTTCGCTCAGCGTGCGACCCAACCTGCAGTACGTTGTCAACCCCGGCGGCATCACGCAAAACCGCAACGCGTTCGTATTCGGCTTGAAGACCAGCGTTACGTTCTGAGCGCAGTGGCGCTTTCCATAAGCGCGTATCTCGACGCTTGCAGTGACATGCCCCCTCCCCCTCCCCTACTGGCGCAGGGAAGGGGACAGTTCTCCGCTAGGGCGGGGCTACGTACTCAATCCGCCAAAAAAAAGCGGGACTGTCACGTGACAGCCCCGCCCGCTTGCAACAAGCATCCCTGCACGCCCCATTAAGCGCTATTGCGCATTCAAAGTGACGTCATCCAGCACAAACGACGTTTGCAGCGAAGTGTCTTCGGTACCGGTGAACTTCAACCGCACGGTCTGGCCGATGTACGAGCTGACGTTATAGCTATGCACCTGATAGCCCGATGCTGCATTGAGGTTGGAGAAAGTCCCCAGCGTGGCCAGCACTGTCCCGCTGCTGTTGACCAGTTGCACCTTCAATTTGTCGTAAGCCGTCGTGGCCGTGGTTTCAGCGGTGTCGATATGCAGATAGAACTGCAAGGTAGCGCTGGTCTTGCCGGACGGAATGCTCACGCTCTGCGACACGGTGTCGGTATGCGTGGTGCCGTAGCCATCCAGCCATGCGAACCACGAACCGTTGTGCGCGACTTCGCCCGAGCAGCCGCTGTTGCTGCATAGCACGCCCGAACTCATCGACCAGGGCGAAGCAGTACCGGTCTCGAAGCCTGGATTGCCGATCACCTGCACCGCACCGCCACCGCCGCTGCTCACCGTTACCGACTTGCTGGTGCTGTTGGTGGCACCGGTGTTGTCGGTCACCTTCAAGGTGACGGTGTACGTGCCCGCCGCCGTGTAGGTATGGCTCGGGCTCGCGCTGGTCGAGCTGCCGCCGTCGCCAAAGGTCCAGGAGTACGCGCTGATGGTGCCACCGCTGTCCGTGGACGTATTGGTGAAGTTGACGGTCAAGCCGCTCACGCTATCGGTGAAGTTGGCGACCGGATTGCCACCCGTGCCCCCACCGCCGCCGGCAAGGTTGGCCAGCTGGTTGACCACCACGCTGCCCCAACCGGTGGTGTAGTCCCAACCGGCGGCGGCATTCTCGCCGCTGTTGTTACCGGAGGTCACATCGTGGAACGCTGCCGCGTAATTGCTCGCTGACGATTGCGCCACCTGGTAGATCACCGGCGCAGCAAAGCCCAGGCTGGTGCCCTTTGCTTGCAGCACGCGTGCCCACATGCCGACCGCCAGCGGCGCGGCGAGACTGGTGCCGCCGATCTGCTGGTTGGCCTGGCCGTCTACATACACCAAGGCGCCACTGACCGGGCTGGCATCGAAGGCGATGTCAGGCACGCCGCGATGGCTCTGGTTGGTGATGCCGGACACGCCTTGCTGCCAGCTCGGAATCGGCTCGAAGGTGCTGGGGCTGCCGCCAGTGGCGCCTTCGTTCGAGCTCAAGTTGTTCCATACCGTTTCGCTTTGCCAGGTGGTGTTGGGGCTGGTGTACAACTCCGTGCCGCCCACCGCCGTCACGTATTGCGAGCTGGCCGGCCAGCTCGGCGTGACGCCGCCATTGCCGCATTCATCCGCGCCGGAATCGCCGGACGAGACGAAGAAGGTCTGGCCTTGCGCGACCGCCTGCTTGAACGTGGCATCGTTCGACGAAGCCGCACCGCTCGACTGCGCGGAGGTTTCGCATTCGCCCAGCGACACATCGATGGCCTTCAGCAAGTTGTCCGACACCACCAGGTTGTAGTCGGTCTGCAGGCTGGCATCGCTCAAGTCGGTGGCCACGTAGAAGGTGTACTGGTTCACGCCCGCCATGGGGATGATGTCCTGCGCATCCAGGTCCCACTCGCCATCGCCGCTGGTGCTGCTGCCACTGGTGCTGCCTTTGTAGCTGACGCTGACGCCAGGATCCGCCGTCGCCAGGTCGCTCTTGATGTTGCTCATATTGCCCGAGGAAATCGAACCCACCGCTACCGACGTTGCGGCCGCCATGCCGCTCGCCCCATAGATCGACGGGAAGTCGGACGGTGCATGGCCTACCGCCGAACCCGTCGCGAACGGTTGCACGGTATTGCCGTGGACCACGTTCGGATTGAGTCGCTTGGCAAACACGTGCGACACATGCACGTTCTGCATGCCGAGCACGGCATTGACGCTGCCTTGCAAACTGGCGGGAATATGCACGGGGCTGTTATTGGCAAACGCATCGCGACCATCGTGTGTCTTCACGTGCACGAAGCTGGTGCTGAAAGCGGCCTGCGCGGTATCGGCGCGGCCATCGGCCTCCACCAATGCGCGATTGGGCGCAATCTGGACGTTGGTAAAGCCGGCACGGGTCAGGTAATCCGCCACGGCTTGCGCCTGTGCCGCAGTCGGTGCGTACTGCGCGTTGAACTGTGCGGAGGTCAGCGGCTTGAAGCCCGGCTTGGCGATGTACTGATCGAGCTGTTGCTCGTTGCGCAATTTGAGCGTCACCACGACGTGCATCGGATGCGAAAACGCCAATGCGCCTACGACCTGGTCGTCGCTACGCAAGCTGACTGCGGGATGGATCGCCACCATCGCCGAACTGGTTGCCGATACCGCGCTGTCCGCAGTCGGCAACGGGCTTGCCTCGACGTAGACGGCACTCATCGACACCAAGCCCATGGCAACAAGCATGGCCTTCATACGAAAACGGCTGGACATAAATCACTCCCCAGGAATAGTAAGGACGCACGGACCCTATGAGGTCGCACGTACCCCATGACAGTGAAGTCACGCTTGCGCGCGACGCCGTTGGAACCATGAACGCTTGCGATTCCCCGAGCCCCGGCGTGCTGCTCCCCCTGCGTTCCCCTCGCAGGCAGCGCCGGCTGCAGTGCTCAACGACGCCCCTTTTTACGACCCTGCGTCGTCCTGGAATCCATCGCCGCGCGACTCCCTGCGACGAATGCATTTGAAAGTATCGGCCGAAAAAATCAGCGTCAAGCAAACGGCGGCGTGAACTCTCGCGAAAACGATGCACACGAAAACTTCACGATGCTTAATTGCTTTTATCTATCGTGCAGCGCGCCCTGACCCGGCCTGGCTGCTGCATTGTCCAGCGCGAAATCAAGCGATACGTGCCTGGCCTATTTGAAATTGCGGTGGCGTCCCCAGGCTTCGCTTGTGCAACTGCCTTCACGCGCGCGCTACATTTTTTGATAGATCGCGATAATCGCAATGCCTGCGGCGTAAGCCACGCGAAAGCCAACGCGCGAAATTCCTGCACCGCAATTTCACGTTGGCACGATCCAATCCATCGTGCATTCACGCTGCAGACGTTAACGCGTGCCGACAAGCATGAATGCCCGCTAACGCACGCTAGCGTTCGATGCGTACGCCGAGTGCCGCGAGCCGGCGCAATCCGTCCGGGGTCGGCAACAACGCGCGACTGCGTTGCGCGCGGCGCAACCATCCCGCGTCGAGCATGGCGCCGGTGATGGCAACACCCAGCGGGCCGCCCAGATGCAAACGGCGCTCGGTCCAATCCAGGCAACCGCGCCCGCGCAGCTGTAGCAAGCCGTGCAGCGACGCCGACGGCCATCCCGCTTGTGCCAGGGCATCCGTTGCGGCAGGCAACAACAGCATGCCGTCGCTTTCTGCGCGCAACCAACCGCGCTGCAGCCATGCTTCGCACAGCGCCACGCCCAGCTGCCCGGCCAGATGCCGGTAACAGGAACGGGCACGACACAATGTCGTATCGCGCACGGCTCGCTTTGGCGTGATACGCGTCGCGTTGGGCAATGCCATGGATTCCAGCCATGCCGCCACGTCATCGTTCGCCAAGCGGTAATAGCGGTGTCGCCCTTGCTCATGCAGGCCCAGCAGGCCGCCGTCGAGCAGGCGCTTGAGATGAGCACTGGCGGTGGCGGCGCTCACGCCGGCGATGGCCGCCAATTCGCCGGCGGGTCGCATGGTGCCGTCCATCAGCGCCAGCAGGATCGCCGCACGCGCCGGCTCGGCCAGCAGGGCGCCCAGTTCGGCCAATTGATAGCGGTTAAGCGGACTGACTTCGGTCATGGCGGCAAGTCTAGTTGCTGCCTCCGGTTCAACGCTTCGCCCGTGCCCGAAGCTTCGCCTTGGGCGGCGGAGCAACGGCGGCGTACTCCACCAGGGCCGCCGCAAGGTAGTCGTATAGCGCGCGCACCAATGCATTGCGGCGCATGTCCTCGTGCATCACCACCCATGTTTCCATGCTCAGCTGAAAGCTTTCCAACACACGCACCAGCGCTGCATCGCGTTGCGCTATGCCGCATTGGCAACCAGCGATACCGTAGCCGGCGCGCACCGCGGCGAGCGCCGCCAGATCGTTGTCCGTACGCAGCGCGAAGTACTCGCGCGCATACGGCACGCCCGCCGGCAGCATGGCGCGGATGTACGGCGTTTCGCGGTCGAAACCGATCAGCGTGTGCGATGCCAGGTCGGCCATCGTCTTTGGATGGCCATGCGCTTTCAGGTAGCGCTTGTGCGCATACAGGCCCACCGCGATGTTGCCCACGTGCCGCGCAACCAGCGCCTCCTGTGCCGGCCGCCCCATGCGGATGGCGATGTCGGCGTCGCGGCGCAGCAGGTTCTGCACCTGGTTCGACAGCGACAGTTCGATCACTACGCCCGGATGGCGCTCGTGGAACGCGGCGAGCATGGGCGGCAACACTTCCACGCCAATCACCTCGCTGGCAGTGATGCGTACCGTGCCGGACATGGCGTCGTGCCGCGCGCTGGCGGCCCGGCGCAAGGCTGCCGAGGCCGATGCCATCGATTGTGCGTGCGGCTGCAAGGCATGCGCCAGCTCGGTGGGAGACAGCCCCTGCGGCGAGCGCGCAAACAACGACACACCCAGCGTTTCTTCCAGCTCACGGACATGCCGGCCCAGGCTCGGTTGCGTCATGCCAAGCATGCGCGCCGCGCCGGACAAGCTCCCTTCGCGCATCACGGCGAGGAAGGATCGATACAGCTCCCAACCGGGTTCTTTGCTAGCCATGCATATTTGTATAACAGCTCTACGGCATTAGGCAATTTTCTTTCACCCCGTGCGGGACCAGACTTTGTCCATCACAACGGAGGGCAAAGTCATGCATACATCCAGAACGGCATTGGTGATCGGCGGCAACGGTGGCATCGGCCGCGAAGCCTGCCTGGCATTGCAGCGGCACGGCTGGCAGGTGCGTGCGCTGGTACGCCATGTGCCGGCAGCGTGTGACGGCATCGAATGGATCCGGGGCGACGCCATGCAACGCGACGACGTACTTGCGGCAGCGGCAGGCACGGCGGTGATCGTTCACGCGGTGAATCCTCCGGGCTACCGCAACTGGGACACACTGGTGCTGCCAATGCTGGACAACACCATCGCCGCCGCCAAGGCGAACGGCGCACGCGTGGTGCTGCCCGGCACCATCTACAACTATGGGCCGGACGCGTTTCCGTTGTTGCGCGAGGACTCGCCGCAACATCCGCCGACACGCAAAGGCGAGATTCGCGCGGAGATGGAACAGCGCCTTGCAGCGGCATCACGCGCGGGCGTACGCGCGCTGATTCTTCGCTGCGGCGACTTTTTCGGGCCGCATGCGGGCAATAATTGGTTTGGCCAGGGGCTGGTGCGACCCGGCAAACCGGTCAAAACGCTGCGCTACCCGGCGGATTACGCGCATCATCATGCCTGGGCGTATCTGCCCGACGTGGCGGAAACGATCGCGCAATTGCTCGAGCACGAACTTGCCGACTTCGACGCGTATCACTTCGGCGGCTATTGGCTGGATGCTTATGCGATGGCCGATGCGGTGCGCCGCGCGACCCACCATCCGCATATCGCACTCCGGCGTTTCCCGTGGTGGTTGACGGCCTTGGCTGCCCCCTTCACGGAAACGCTGCGCGAGCTGCGCAAGATGCGCTATCTATGGAAAACACCCGTTCGGCTGGATGATGCCAAGCTGGCGGCGCTTCTCGGCAGCAGGCCTTATACGCCGCTGGACGAAGCGTTGCGTGCGACGCTGGCTGGACTCGGATGCATCGAGGTGCAAGGCCAGCTTCGCGAAGTGCTGCCAGGGGAAAAACGCGATCAACCGAAAGCTTACGCAACGGCTCAGCAGTGAAGTTAAGGCAACACCCCAATCCGTCGTTCCGCGAGAACCGGGACGACGAACATATAAGTTGCGTAGGCTGAGGTACAAATCCCAGCATCGGAAAGCACATACATGGCGACGCTGCGGTTTGCGGCCCGGCCTACCAAATTGCGCCTTGTCCAGACGGGTCTTGGTGTAATCATCAGCGCGGCGGAGGCAATCTCGGGCACGCTTTCGCTAGCCCGACTACGCGCTTCTGACCACGGCCTCCGGCTGCCCGGAAAGCCGAGCAGCTGGCGGCCGTGCAGCACCCTATTTGGCAACGTTGCTGCCCCCATATGGCCGATACGGGCGGCGAGCGGAAATGACAGGAAAGTATCCACGGAATCTATCCGAAACCTAGGAAGACAGCCTGAAGCCATAGCTGACACCTGCCCCATGCTTACGGCACAGGTATCGCCAATGGCGCCCAGTTTTTTTCAGACGGGGATGCCGGCCCCAGTCACAGAACGATTCAGCCGTACTTAGATCCCGTTATAGGACGGCTCGGTTGTGCCTAGATATTGCCAATAGGCGTTGTTTGTTCCATCGATCGGGAAGTATCCGTAACGCCCGCCTGCATCCACCCACTGCAATTTGAAATATTCGGTCTTTTGGGTGTATGGGTTTTGGTACTTGTAAATGGAGCCGATTTTCCCCTTGCGGTCATAGTCGTCCCAATTTTGGGGGCCGTTGCTCAAACCGATCTGGTGAACGATCGCGGAGTCGACCTTGTCCGAGCGAGTGCCAACGTTGATGCCATCCTTGGCGCCAGATACCTGCAATAGCGAGCACGGCGCGCTGAAATTGCCGTAAGTTCGTGGAGTAATGCTGGCAGTCACGCCCAAGCCGCCGTCAGCGACCGGCGCATAGAAGGCGCCCCTCGCGTACGGTATGTTTTCGCAGCGCTCTCCGTTGACGAACACCTCGGTGAATGTGGTGACATTCCGTTGCAGGTTGCCCCATCCGGGCAGGGCTTGAATGCGTCCAAGCACCCATTGGCCCTTCGTATCGACATCCGTCACGGATACTTGCCACCACGGGCCTGCACCGCCGACGTTCTCCAGCCGGAAGCGATAGGTATGCCCCACCTGCCAATCGAATGCCGCCAGAACATGCTGTCCTTCGCCTTCGCCGCCGAAAGGCTCGGCGATCGCGCCAGGCATGGACGCAAGCGACGCTTTTGCATCCCAGATGGAAAAGATGATCTTTTTTGTTTGGCCGACTCTCTGCAGGCCGAGATAACCGCCCGGACCCGATTCGAACCAGAATTGCTGGGCCCAGAAGACGTAGCTCTTGCTACCTGGATCACTCTGTACCTGGAAAGAGAAATCAATGCTGGCGTTATTTCCCTTGTTGAGCACAAAGCCACCGGACGGCGTCGTAGTAAGCCCCCATGCGGCGGGGGAAATCAGTGCAATGCCCAAGGCTGCGAATTTCAGATTCTTTAAAAATGCCCCAATGTCCATGAGGTGGAACTCCAAGAAATTTTACGCGTGGATTGGGCAGGATTGCCCTGCGGGTTGGGATGGAACTCCACAAACCGCACGCGTATCTTAGTCATCCATTTTCGTGAGGGCATGATGAAAACGGCTCGATGGAATGCGCGAAATGTGCGATATGGATGACAGTCATGACCTGATCCACGAGAGGCAGACCAGATAGGACGCTCATGTATCGCGTTCGCGTCCCATTTCCTCGACCGGACGGAAATCACATTCTGCGCTTCGCCCGATGCGTCGGCGTCGCCGTCCACGGATCATCCGGCCAGGGATGCCTGGGATAACGCCCCTTCAATTCCTTCTTCACCTCCGGATAGGTGCGCTCCCAGAAACCCTGCAAATCCTGCGTTACCTGGATCGGACGTCCCGCTGGCGACAACAGATGCAAGGTCACGGGAATGCGTCCACCCGCTACGCGCGGCGTATCGGCAAGGCCAAACAATTCCTGCAGCTTCACCGCCAGCACCGGCGGCTCGCCGGGACTGTATTGGAGACGGCGTGTCTGCCCGCTCGGCACCGTAAGGCTGTCGGGCGCCTGCGCGTCCAGCTGCCTGCGTTGCTCGAAGTCGAACAACGCTGCGAGCGCCTGCGAAAGATCCTCTTCCGACAACGCGTCGAGCTTGCGCTTGTTTTGCAGGTAAGGCGCAAGCCAGTGTTCCAGCGTCGCCAACAGATGCGCATCGGAGACATCGGGCAAACCCAAGTCCGGCATCCATCCGCGCAGCGACTGCATGCGCAGGCGCAAGCGGCGTGCAGCTTCGCTCCATGGCAACACATCGAGCCCGCGTTGGCGAATCGCCGCAAGCAAGGCAGGCACGGCATCTTCCGCTTGCACGGGAACGCTGCGGCGCTCAAGCACGATGGCGCCGAAGCGACGTTCCTCGAATGCCTCCACGGCACCGCGACCTTCGTTCCAGCGCACGTTGCGCACACGCTGGAACTGTGCCGGATAGTCTTCTTCCAGCACGCGCGGGTCGAGCGGCGCGCCGGAAAGAATCAGGCTGTCGCGTGCTTCGTGGCGCAGATCCAGCACCACCAGCCAAGGTTCGCCCATCAACGCCGTCTGCTCGTGCAAACGCGCACCGCGACCGTTCGCCAGGGTGTAGCGCAACGGGCTGCCTTCGTCCTGGCGTGCGATGCGATCGGGAAACGCATGCAGCAACAGATCGCCCACCGCATGGCTGTGCGGCACGCCGCTGGCCGCACTGCGCAACCCCAGGCGTTGGCGCCAGCCTTTGCTCGCCTGCTCGATCGCCGCCAATGCGCCGGCATCGGCGCCGTGACTGGAACCCGTCGCGCTGCGCCGATCACGCCACGCATGCAGTGCGGCAACGCGGGCACGAAAATCATCGCTGCGCGCCTGTTCGCCACGCAGCGGCGAGCGCGCTTCCATCAGGGCGAGCAGATCGGCCACCAAGGCGTGCAAGGTTTCCGGTGCGCGCAATGCTGCCGCGCCAAGCCGTGGCGTGGCGCCGAGTTCCAGCATGCGGCGTCCCAGGGCGGTGATGCGTTGCTGCGCATCGAGCGCGCCCAGACGCGTCAACAGTTCGCGCGCTTGCGCCAGGGCACCGGTGGGCGGCGCGTCCAGCCACGGCAGTTGCGCACTGCCCCACGCCGCCAGCTCCAAGGCAAGGCCCGACAGTTCGGCCTGCGCGATTTCCGCCGTGCGCGATGCATCGAGTCGACGACTCTGCGGCCACAGGCGATACGCGCTGCCTTCGGCCACACGGCCCGCGCGGCCCGCGCGCTGATCGGCCGAGGCTTGCGAGATGGCCACCGTTTCCAGTCGCGTGAAACCGGAATTCGGGTCGAAGCGCGGCTCGCGTGCAAGGCCGGTATCGATCACCGCACGAATGCCGGGCAAGGTGACACTGGACTCGGCCACGTTGGTGGCAAGCACGATGCGCCGCATGCCCTGTTCCGCTGGCGCCAGCGCGAGCTGCTGCTCGGCCAGCGAAAGTTCGCCGTGCAGCGCCACCACTTCCACGTCATCGCGCTGCCACGCTTGCAGCATGCCCTCTACGCGCGCGATTTCACGACGGCCAGGCAGAAAGGTGAGCACGTCGCCCGGATTTTCCTCCAGCGCCTGGCGCATGACGCGCAACAGATGCTGTTCCATGCTTTCCTGCGTACGCGCCGGCGGGTATTGGACGCGCACCGGAAAGCTGCGCCCCGGACTGCTGATGCGTGGCGCATCCAGCCATTGCGCGATGCGTTCGCCATCCAGCGTGGCCGACATCACCACGATGCGCAGGTCCGGCCGCAAGGTGTGCTGGATATCCAATGCCAAGGCGGCACCCAGGTCGCCTGCCAGGTGACGTTCATGAAATTCGTCGAACAAGATCGCGCCGATGCCGGTGAGTTCCGGATCATCCTGGATCAGGCGCGTGAGGATGCCTTCGGTCACCACTTCGACGCGGGTGGCCGTACTGACTTTGGATTCGAAGCGGATGCGGTAGCCGACGGTCTGGCCGACCGGCTCACCCAGTTGCTGGGCCATGAACTGGGCGGCAGCACGCGCGGCGATACGCCGCGGCTCCAGCATCACGATCTTCTTGCCGTCGAGCCAGCTTTCGTTGCGCAACGCGAGCGGCACCTGCGTGGTCTTGCCGGCACCCGGCGGCGCCTCCAGCACCAGGCGCGGCCGGGCGGCCAGTGTGTTGCGCAGATCGGGGAGTAGCGGCGTGATGGGAAAGGGCAATGCGCTCATGCACGCCATGATAGTGGCCTCGCCCATCTTCGTCGCGTTGCAAAAATCGAATCCGAGCGCGTGGCATCAAGGATTTCTTCCTCGCAAGCGAGCGTAATTAGCGCAGCGCACCATCGAGTGGCGCCACGCTATACGCATGCTTTGCCGCGCCCTTCGCCCATGCCTTACGGCCTATAGGCCAGCATCGAACTTGCCAGCTGGATGCTTCTCGGATAGCGTAGTGATAGCGCTAACATTTTGCGGACGCACGCAGCGGTGCATGCGGCCGATTGCCATCGGTTTTCCGCATGACCCATCGACAGGGATCGAAACCTCATGAGCACGCCTTTCATCGGAAAACGCGAATACTTCCCCGGCATCGGCCGCATTCCCTTCGAAGGCCGCGAGTCGGACAACCCGCTGGCGTTCAAGCACTATGACGCCAACCGCAAGCTCGGCGACAAGACCATGGCCGAGCACCTGCGTTTTGCGGTGTGCTACTGGCACAGCTTCTGCAACGCGGGCCACGATCCATTCGGCCCCGGCACGCGCAACTATCCGTGGGATGCCGAAAGCTCGCCGATCGCGCGTGCGGAAGCCAAGCTCGATGCCGCGTTCGAGTTCTTCACCAAGCTGGGCGTGCCCTATTACTGCTTCCACGATATCGACATGGCGCCCGATGCGGACGACGTCGTCGAATACGAGAAGAACCTCAAGCACATGGTCGCCCTGGCCAAGATGCGCCAGAAGGCCAGCGGCATCCAATTGCTGTGGGGCACGGCAAACCTGTTCAGCCATCCGCGCTACATGAATGGCGCGGCGACCAATCCGGATTTCGCGGTCGTCGCGCGCGCTGGCGTGCAGATCAAGGCCGCACTGGAGGCCACCGTCGAGCTCGGCGGCGAGAACTACGTGTTCTGGGGTGGACGCGAAGGTTATGCCTCGCTGCATAACACGCAAATGAAGCGCGAGCTGGATCACTTCGCGCGCTTTCTTGCGATGGCGCGCGACTACGGCCGCAGCATCGGCTTCAAGGGCAACTTCCTGATCGAGCCCAAGCCGATGGAACCGATGAAGCATCAATACGATTTCGATTCCGCAACAGTCGCCGGTTTTCTGCAGCAGCATGGCCTGGACCAGGATTTCAAACTCAATATCGAAGCCAACCACGCCACGCTGTCGGGTCACACGTTCGAGCACGATCTGCAAGTTGCATCCGACCACGGCCTGCTCGGCAGCATCGACGCCAACCGCGGCAATGCGCAGAACGGCTGGGATACCGATCAGTTCCCGACCGATCTCTACGATACGGTCGGCGCGATGATGGTGGTGCTGCGCCAGGGCGGCCTGGCACCTGGCGGCCTGAACTTCGATGCGAAGGTGCGGCGCGAATCCACCGATGCGGACGATTTGTTCCTGGCGCATATCGGCGGCATGGATGCATTTGCGCGCGGCCTGGAAGTGGCGCATGCGCTGCTGACGCGCTCGCCCTGGGAAACCTTGCGCGCCGAACGCTATGCCAGCTTCGATCGGGGAGCGGGCAAGGATTTCGAGCAGGGCAAACTGAGTCTCGCCGATTTGCGCGAGTTCGCCGCCAAGCAAGGCGAGCCCGCCAAGCGCAGCGGCAAGCAGGAGCGTTACGAGAATCTGCTCAATCAATACCTGATGCGCTGAGATGCGCGATCAGCCGCTTGAATTGCCTCGCCGTTTCAACGAATGCGCGGATACCGACGTCCGCGGTTGTTGGCGTGCAATGTTGGGGTTCGGCTGTGCCTCACCCCAACCTTCGTCCGCCTCATGCCTAGGCTTTCTTGCCGGCCACCGCATGCGGCGGCGCCACCGAATCGCGCAGCACCAGCTGATGCGCGGCCACCTGGTGCACCACCACGCGCGGTTCGCTTTCCTTGCGGCGAATGGCGCGCAACAGGATATCGATGGCCGCATCCGCCATCGCCAGGATCGGCTGGCGAATGGTGGTGAGCTCCGGCCAGATCGTGGTCGCCGCGGAGCTATCGTCGAAACCGACGATGGACAGGTCACGCGGTACGTCGATGCCGCGCCGATGCGCGACCGACACCGCCGCGGCCGCCATGTCGTCGTTGCCGGCGAAGATGGCGGTGGGCGGCTTGCGCAAGGCGAGCAATTCTTCGGCCACCGGCAAGCCGGAGCGGTAGGTGAAATAGCCCTGCCGCACCAGTGCGGCGTCCAGCGGAATGCCCGCCTCCTTCAACGCGGCCTGATAGCCCTCGAAGCGACGCGTGCTGGCGCTTTGGCTGGGATTGCCCTTGATGCAGGCGATGCGCGTGTGTCCCATCTTGATGAGGTAGTGGGTGATTTCCTTGCCGGCCAGGAAATCGTCGATGCGCACGCTGGAGATATCGGGATCGAAACGCCCGGCGGCGATCGCCACCACGTGCACGCCGGCTTTCACCAGTTCGTCGATCACCGTTTTCGATTCGCACAATGGCGGCGGCAGGATCACGCCGGCCACCTTGCGCGCCAGCGCGCGCGCCGCCTTGCGCTCGGTGCCCACGCCAAGCTCGTCCCAGTCGGCAATGACCAGCTGGGCGGCCGAGCGCGCGGCGCCATGCAGCGTGCCCATCAGCAACTCGCGCAAATAGGCGCCGCTGGGATCGGTGTAGATCAGCGCGATGCGCGCATCCTGCGCCGCCGCCAGCGAGCTGGCCGCCGCGTTGGGCACGTAGCCGAGCTTGTTCACGGCCTGCATCACCTTCTCGCGCGTCGTGTCGCGCACCTTGCTGTGGCTATTGATGACGCGCGATACGGTCATCGGCGAGACCTTGGCAAGCGCGGCCACTTCATCGATGGTGACGGCGCCACCTTTGCGTCGCACCGATTTCTTGTCTGTCCTCTTCAAGGTCGTTTCCTTTCAGGCGAATCCGCCGCGGTCAGCAACGCAACGTGGTTACGGCTGGCATCGTCGGTCATTTCAAGGCGGATATGAGCGCATTTTTGCATATGTTAGCGATAACAGGAGCGACCGGCGACGGTATCGGCGGGCGCCGGCGGCCGGCCATATGGCTGTTTTTCCGAACGCTCGCCGGCATGGCGCTGATGCTCGCCGCGATGTCGTGGATGGCGCCGGCACACGCCGAAGACGGCTATGAGCTATGGCTGCGCTACCACCCGCTGGCCGCCGAGCAGATCCAGCGCGATCGCAGCCATGCCTCGCAACTGATCGCCGACGCCGCCACGCCCACGCGCGCGGCTGCCCGCGCGGAACTGCTGCGCGGCCTGCACGGCTTGCTGGGTGCCGCGCCGCCCGTGTCGGATTCGGTCACCCGCGATGGCGCGATCATCGCCGGCACGCCGGCTTCCTCGCCGCTGGTGGCGCAGCTGCATGTGGATACTTCCGGCCTTGGCAAAGACGGCTACGTGATCCGCAGCGTCACGCTGCATGGCCACGCCGTCACCGCCATCGTCGGCCATGACGATATCGGCGTGCTGTACGGCAGTTTCCACTTCCTGCGGCTGCTGCAGACCGGGCAGTCCATCGATCACCTGGATATCACCGAGGTGCCGCGCATCAAGCTGCGCGTGCTTGATCATTGGGACAACCTCAACGGCAGCGTCGAGCGCGGCTATGCCGGGGCCTCCATCTGGGATTGGTGGAAACTGCCGGACTGGACGTCGCCACGCTACACCGATTACGCACGCGCCAATGCCTCGATCGGCATCAATGGCGTGGTGCTCAACAATGTCAATGCCGATGCGCTGATCCTTACCCCCGTGTACTTGAAGAAAGTAGCGGCGCTGGCGGATGTGTTTCGCCCGTATGGCATCCGCGTGTATCTCAGCGTGCGCTTCAGCGCACCGATTGAAATCGGAGGCTTGAAAACCGCCGATCCGCTCGATCCTGCCGTGAAAAAATGGTGGCGCGAGAAGACCGACGAAATCTACAAGCTCGTTCCGGATTTCGGCGGCTTCCTGGTCAAGGCCAATTCCGAAGGCCAGCCCGGTCCGCAGGATTACCAGCGCACGCACGCGGACGGCGCCAACCTGTTCGCCGATGTGCTCGCACCGCATGGCGGCGTGGTGATGTGGCGTGCGTTTGTCTATTCGCAAAACAGCGCGGACGATCGCGCCAAGCAGGCGTATGGCGAATTCAAGCCGCTCGACGGCCGCTTCCGCGCCAACGTGCTGTTGCAGGTGAAGAACGGCCCGATCGATTTCCAGCCGCGCGAACCGTTCAGCCCCTTGTTTGGCGCGATGCCGAAGACGCCGCTGATGATGGAATTCCAGATCACCAAGGAATACCTCGGCTTCGCCACGCATCTGGTCTATCTCGGCCCGCTGTACGAGGAAGTGCTGTCGTCCGACACGATGGCCAAGGGCCAAGGTTCCACCGTGGCGAAAGTGATCGACGGTACGCTGGACGGACATGCGCTGAGCGGTATCGCCGGCGTCGCCAACATCGGCACCGACCGCGATTGGTGCGGCTCCGATTTCAACCAGGCCAACTGGTACGTCTTCGGGCGCCTGGCCTGGGACCCGACCCTCTCCACGCGCGCCATCGCCGAAGAATGGGTGCGCATGACCTTCAGCAACGACGCGGCCTTCGTCAAGCCCGTGGTCGACATGATGATGGGTTCGCGCGAAGCGGCCGTCGATTACATGACGCCGCTTGGCCTGGCTCACCTGATGGGCCCCGGCCATCATTATGGTCCTGCGCCATGGGACAAGAGCCTCGCGCGCGCGGATTGGCAGCCGCCTTATTACCACCGCGCGGACCACCAGGGCATCGGCTTCGATCGCACGCGCAGCGGCAGCGACGCGGCGGACCAATATGCGCCACCGATCGCGTCGCGATTCAACGACGTCACGCAAACGCCGGACACGCTGCTGCTGTGGTTCCATCACCTGCCATGGGATTACCGCATGCGCTCCGGCAACACGCTGTGGTACGAACTGGTGGCGCATTACACGCATGGCGTGGACGACGTAAGGCAGATGCGCGAAACCTGGAGCCATCTGGACGGCTACATCGACGCCGACCGCTACCGCAAGGCCGCCACCTTCCTCGCCATCCAGGAGCGCGAAGCGCAGTGGTGGCGCGACGCCTGCATTGCCTATTTCCAGCAGATTTCCGGCCTGCCATTGCCGCCCGGCTTTGCGCCGCCACCGCATCCGCTGTCGTACTACGAATCGCTGTCATTCCATTACGTACCGGGACAATCGTCATGGTGAGCAAGTTTTCGCAAGTCAAACGTCGCAGCATGGCTGCTGCGCTGCTGGTGCTTTTAGGTGTACAGGCGGTGCAGGCGGCCGATGAGCATGCACCGCTGTTGAACCCCCTCTTCCAGGATCACGCCGTGATACAGCGCGATCGGGCCGATCCGGTGTGGGGGCATGCCAAGCCTGGCGAGGCGGTGAACATTTCTTTTGACGGCCATGACATCCACGCACAGGCCGATGCCGACGGGCGTTGGCAAGCGTCGCTTCCGGCGCACGCTGCAGGCGGACCTTATACGCTCACCGTCGCCACACCCGACGGCGACACGCAAACTATCCACGATGTATTGGTGGGTGATGTGTGGCTGTGTTCCGGCCAATCCAACATGCAGCTACAGGTGAAGCGGGCACTGGATGCACGTGCCGAAGTGCAGGATGCATCCAACGACCGTATCCGCGTACTGACCGTGGACGACATCAGCAGCGTGAAGCCGCTGGACAGCATTCCCGCTTCCGATCATTGGCTGGCGACGACGCCGAAAACGATCGCCGAGTTCTCCGCCACTTGCTATTTCTACGCGCGCGAACTGCAGAAAGACGTGCCGGTGCCGATGGGCCTGGTCGTTGCCGCGTGGGGCGGCTCGCGCATCGAACCGTGGATGAGCGAGGCCGCGCTGCGCAAGGTCGGCGACTATGGCGCATCGCTGGATCTGCTTGCCGAGTATCGCAAGGATCCGGTGCATGCCGGCCAGCAATGGAGCCGCGTATGGCAGGCATGGTGGCATTCGCGTCCCGGCATCGCGAAGAACGACGAGCCATGGAACCCGGCCGACGCCAACGACAACGGCTGGCTCGCCGCGCCGATCGACAGCGGCGCGTGGCAACACTGGGGTAAACCGGAACTCGCCAACTTCACCGGCATGCTCTGGTACCGCACCAGCGTGACCTTGACCCAGGCACAGGCCGCGCAACACGCGGCGCTCAACTTTACCGCCAACGAAATCGACCAGACCTGGGTGAATGGGCATTGGGTCGGTACCGGTTATGGCAACGGTGATGTCCGCGGTTATGCGATACCGCCGGGCGTGCTGCACGAAGGCAAAAACCTGATTGCCGTGAACGTGCTCAATACCTATCGCGATGGCGGCATCTACGGACCGTCATCGAAGCGTGCACTGCACCTGGCCGACGGCTCCAATGTGCCGCTCGGGACGTGGCAGTACAAAGTGGTGCCGCTCGCCTATGGCGCGCCGCCGAATGTGCCATGGCAGTCGACCTCCGGCCTCACCACGCTCTACAACGGCATGATCGCGCCGCTTGGCCACTACGCCTTCCGTGGCGAACTGTGGTACCAGGGCGAGTCGAATACCGGCGATGCCGCCAGCTATCGCAAACTGCTGGAAGCATGGCGCGCGGACGAACGCGAACGCTTCGGCGCCGACTTGCCGGTGCTGATCGCGCAATTGTCGAGCTATGGTCCGTCGCCGAGGCATCCGGGCGAAAGCGGTTGGGCCGACGTGCGCGAAGCGCAGCGCCTGGCGGCGGCGGAAGATCCGCATTCCGGACTGGCCGTCTCCGTGGATATCGGCGAACGCTACGACATTCATCCGGCCAACAAGCAGGAACTGGGGCGCCGCCTGGCGCGGGCCGCGCGCCATGTCATCTACGGCGCAGCGTTGCCGCCCTCCGGTCCGACGCCGGCAGCGGCACGACAAACCGGCGACACGGTGACGCTCACCTTCCATGACGTCACCGGCCAGCTGGTCGCCTACAGCGCCGACAATCCGATCGGTTTCGAATTGTGTGGCGACCAGCCGGGCTCGTGCCACTACGCCCTGGCCGAAATCCACGGCAACCAGGTTGTGCTGCATGCACACGCTTCGGCACAGAACGCCGCACGCGTGCGCTACTGCTGGGCCGACAGCCCGATCTGCACGCTGTACGACCAGGCCGGACTGCCGGCCGGTCCGTTCCAGCTGACCATCACGTCAACCCATTGAACATCGCCATGAATGCATCTTCTGAAACTACCTCACACGGTTCCCACCGCGATCGCGAGATCGTCGATGCGCGCGTCATCGTCACCTGCCCCGGCCGCAATTTCGTCACGCTGAAGATCGAAACGCGTTCGGGCATCACCGGCCTGGGCGACGCGACGCTCAACGGGCGCGAGCTGGCCGTGGCCTCGTATCTGCAGGACCACGTGGTGCCGAACCTGATCGGCCGCGATGCCGGGCGTATCGAGGACATCTGGCAATTCCTCTATCGCGGCGCGTACTGGCGGCGCGGCCCGGTCACCATGACCGCCATTGCCGCGGTGGACGTGGCGCTGTGGGACATCCTCGGCAAACTTGCCGGCTTGCCGGTCTACCAGTTGCTCGGTGGGCGTTCGCGCGAAGGCGCGCTGGTATACGGCCATGCCAACGGGCGCGACATTGCCGAGGCCAGCGATGCCGTCGGCCGCTTCATCGAACAGGGTTTTCTTGCCGTGCGCGCGCAATGCGGCGTGCCGGGCGTGAAGAAGGCCTACGGCATTTCCAGCGGCAAGGCCTATGAGCCGGCGGAAAGCGAACTACCGCTGGAAACCGTGTGGTCGACGCCGCAATACCTCGATGTCGTGCCGCAGCTGTTCGAGCGCCTGCGTGCCGATCACGGCAACGATGTCCATCTGCTGCATGACGTGCATCATCGCCTCTCGCCGATCGAGGCGGCGCGGCTTGCACGCAGCGTGGAACCCTATCGCCTGTTCTGGCTGGAAGATGCCACGCCGGCGGAAAACCAGAAGTCGTTCGAACTGATCCGGCAACACTCCACCACGCCGCTGGCCGTGGGCGAGGTGTTCAATTCGATCTGGGACTGCAAGCACCTGATCGAGAACCAGCTGATCGATTACATCCGCACCACCATCGTGCACGGTGGCGGCATCACGCATCTGCGTCGCCTGGCGGATTTCGCGGCGCTGCATCAGGTGCGTACCGGCTTCCACGGCGCCACCGACTTGTCGCCGGTGTGCATGGGCGCGGCACTGCATTTCGATACCTGGGTGCCGAACTTCGGCATCCAGGAATACATGTTCCATACCGACGAGACCAACGAGGTGTTTCCGCACGACTACGTATTCCGCGGCGGGCGGCTGCATGTCGGCGACGCGCCGGGGCATGGGGTGGACATCGATGAAAAGCTGGCGGCGCGGTTTCCGTATGCGCCCAAGCAGTTGCCGGTGGCGCGGCTGGAGGATGGGACGATGTGGGATTGGTGAGCGACGAGCCGTCATTCCGGCGAAGGCCGAGGCGCTTTACAACAGCGAAGCTGGTCAATCCAGTCTAAATACGCGTCCGAAGGACACGACACTTTTTATATTGAGTGCTGCACACGACGTATTTGAACTGGATTCCGGCCTTCGCCGGAATGACGTGAGGCGGGACATGTTTTATCGACACATTCATATGTAGGCAAAAGGATTCTCATGAACAAGTTACCTGGCAAGGTCATACTTGCCGCCATCATGCTGGCGCTCAGCGCATCGGCATGGTCGCAAACAGATGCCTACAAGAATCCCGAGCTGAGCTTCGAACAACGCGCCGCCGACCTCGTCGCGCACATGACCCTCGAGGAAAAAGTCTCGCAAATGCAAAACGTCGCCCCAGCGATCCCGCGCCTGGGCATTCCCGCCTACGACTGGTGGAACGAAGGCCTGCACGGCGTGGCGCGCGCAGGACAGGCGACGGTTTTTCCGCAGGCGATCGGCCTGGCGGCAACCTTCGACACCGCGCTGATGCACCAGGTCGCCACCACCATCAGCGACGAAGCGCGCGCCAAGTACAACCAGTTCCAGCGGCAAGGCCTGCACGCGCGCTATGAAGGCCTGACCTTCTGGTCGCCCAACATCAACATCTTCCGCGATCCGCGCTGGGGCCGCGGGCAGGAAACCTATGGCGAAGACCCGTTCCTGACCTCGCGCATGGGCGTTGCGTTCGTGGAAGGCATGCAGGGCGACGATCCGAAGTACCGCAAGCTCGATGCCACCGCCAAGCATTTCGTCGTGCATAGCGGCCCGGAATCGGAACGCCACCGTTTCGACGTGCACCCCAGCGAGCGCGACCTCTACGAAACGTACCTGCCCGCCTTCCAGGCACTGGTGCAGGAAGCGAAGGTCGATGCGGTGATGGGCGCCTACAACCGCGTGGATGGCGAATCGGCCTCCGCCAATCCGCGCCTGCTGCAAAACATTTTGCGCAAGCAATGGGGCTTCAACGGCTACACCGTCTCCGACTGCGATGCGGTGGAAGACATCTACAAGCAGCACAGGCTCGTGCCGAGCGCCGAACAGGCCGCCGCCTTGGCGGTGAAGAGCGGCATGGACCTCAACTGCGGCACGACCTATGCGGCGCTCACCCAGGCCGTGCACGATGGCCTGGTTGCGGAAAGCGACATCGACAACGCGCTCAGGCAACTGATGACGGCGCGCTTCCGGCTCGGCATGTTCGATCCGCCGGCACGCGTGCCGTGGTCGACGCTGTCTTACTCGGTCAATCAATCTCCGCAGCATGATGAGCTGGCGCGCCGCGCGGCAGACGAATCGATCGTCTTGCTGAAAAACAACGGCGTGTTGCCCCTGTCGCCTGATGTCCACCGCATTGCGGTGATCGGCCCGACCGCCGATGGCGTGGCGCCGCTGCTTGGCAATTACCATGGCACGCCGAAAGCGCCGGTGACCATCCTGCAGGGCATCCGCGAGGCCGCGCCGCACGCGGAAGTGACCTATGCACCTGGCGCGGACCTGGTCGAAGGCATCAAGGACGGCCTCGCCAATCCGGCCAAAGCCCACGACGATGCCCTGCATGCCGCGCAACAGGCCGACGTGGTGATCTTCGTCGGCGGCCTTACCGCCGACCTGGAAGGCGAGGAGATGAAGGTCAACTACCCGCGCTTTGCCGGTGGTGACCGCACCGATCTGCGCCTGCCCGCCTCACAGGAAAAACTGCTTCAAGCGCTGCAAGCCACCGGCAAGCCGGTCGTGCTGGTGCTCACCAGCGGTTCGGCGCTGGCCATCGACTGGGCCAAGCAGCATGTGCCGGCGATCCTGCTGGCCTGGTATCCCGGCCAGCGCGGTGGCACGGCGGTGGCGGACGCGTTGTTCGGCCATACCGATCCAGCCGGCCGCCTGCCGATCACGTTCTACAAGGCCGATGAAAAATTACCGCCGTTCGATGACTACCACATGGAAGGCCGCACCTATCGCTACTTCAAGGGCGAGGCGCTCTATCCGTTCGGCTACGGCCTGTCTTACACGCACTTCGCCTATGCGGATCTGCAGCTCGATCGCGACAAGGCTGCGCCTGGCGATCACATCAAGGTCACGCTGAAAGTGAAGAACACGGGCGAGCGTGCTGGCGATGAAGTGGTGCAGCTTTACCTCAAGCCGCTGGGTGAGACGCATGCGCGCGTGAACGAGGAGCTGCATGGCTTTCAACGCATGCACCTGCAAGCGGGCGAAACACAGGCCGTTTCCTTTGATATCTCGCCGGCAACGGACCTGAAGTATTACGACGAAGTGCAGCATGCGTATGCTGTCGATCCGGGTAGATACCGGGTGCAGGTTGGTGCCTCCAGTTCCGACATTCGTTTGGCGCAGGATTTTGTGGTTGAACAATGATCACGACACTCCAGGGATCACCCTCTCGCTGGAATGACGAGAGACCCCAACCCAACCCTCCCCTGCTGCCGTAGGGGAGGGAGCTGATCACGGCAAGCATCATGTCATCCGGAACCAACATGCCTAACAGCACAGCCACCCGCATCGCCTGCTTCGGCGAACTGCTGATGCGCCTTTCGCCACCCGGCTGCGAACTTCCGCTGCAATCCCCACGCTTCAACGTGCACTTTGGCGGCGCGGAAGCAAACGTGGCTGCCTCGCTCGCCATCCTCGGCCACCACAGCGTGATGATCAGCGCCTTGCCCGACAACATGCTGGGCCGCGCATGCGCCGCCGAACTGCGCAAGCACGGCGTGGAGACCGGCAGCATCCGCCACGTGGAAGGACGCATGGGCGTGTATTACCTCTCGCCCGGCGCCGTGCACCGTCCTTCGGAAGTGCTGTACGACCGCGCCGATTCCGTGTTCGCGCGCACACCGGCCGAAGCCTACGACTGGCCGCAGGTGCTGGCCGGCGCCCAATGGCTGCATCTGTCGGGCATCAACCTGGCACTGGGCGAAACCACCTCGCGCGCGGCCTTGGCGGCGGTGCATGCGGCTCGCGCAGCGGGCATGTCGATCTCTTTCGATTGCAACTATCGCAGCAAGCTGTGGGGTGCACGCGCCCTGCGCGCACCCGCCATGTTGCGCGAGATCGTCGGCCACGCCAACGTACTGTTCGGCAATGACCGCGACATCGCGCTGATGCTCGGCGCGGATTTTCCGCACGTCGATGCCATTGCACGTTTTCGCGCTGCGGCCGATGCCGCCTTCGCCACGTGGCCGCACCTGCAGCGCATGGCATCGACCGAACGCCTGCACCGGAACGTGGACGACCAGGATCTCCTCGGCCTGATGGCGACGCGCGACCGCATGCTGACGACGGCCACGCATACCTTGTCTGGCATCGTTGACCGCATCGGCGGTGGCGACGCGTTTGCAGCGGGACTGCTGCACGGCTTGTTCCGCGGCATGCCGGACGAGGCCATGCTCGATTTCGCCATCACCGCCGCGTGCTTGAAGCACTCGATTCCCGGTGACGTCAATCTGCTGCGCGAAGCCGACATGCTCGCCTTTCTCGCGCATGGCGGCTTTGAGGTGAGACGTTGATGATGGCCGCGAACCTTACCTACTCCGTCACCCCGGCGAAAGCCGGGGCCCAGCACCTTGAAGGGCGTCAAAGTCACTGGGTGATTCGCTTCGCACCCCCCTTTCGGGGCCGTCCATTCGGACGTTCTCCGCGCTGCGCGCTACGTCCAGCTTTCGCCGGGATGACGGTTCAACGTAATTTTGGGAGCGGGCGTGGCTCATGATTGATCTCAAGCCGCGGCTATCCAAGCAGGCGTTGGACGACCTGCCCGCGATCGTCACCAAACCGAACTATCGGCTCGACGACACACGCATCGGCATCGTGCATATCGGCACAGGCGCCTTTCATCGCGCGCACCAGGCGGTCTACATCGACGATCTCCTGGCAACAGATCCGGACTGGGCGATTTGCGGCGTATCCCTGCACAGCACCGAAGTGCGCGACGCACTGCACCCCCAGGATGGCCTGTACGGCTTGTTGCTGCTCGGGCAAGAAACGCAGCTGCGCGTGATTGGCTCGATCCGCGAGTTGCTCTGCGCGCGCGACGAGTCCACTGCCATCCTCGCGCGCCTGGCCGATCCCGCCGTGCGGTTGGTGACGCTGACCGTTACCGAGAAGGGCTATTGCCTGGCCGGCGAAGATCTCGATGTTGGCCATCCGGATATCGTGCACGACCTTGCACTCCCGGACGCCCCATGCAGCGCCCTCGGCTACATCGTCGCCGGCTTGCGCCAGCGCCGGAAGCTGGGACTCGCAGCCTACACCGTGCTCAGTTGCGACAACCTTGCCGATAACGGCCATCGCTTGCGCCGGGCAGTGCTGCAATATGCGCAGCGGGTCGATGAAACGCTGGCCGCCTGGATCGAGGCGCGGGTGAGTTTTCCCCGTTCCATGGTCGACAGCATTACGCCAGCAACGGACGACGCCTTGCGCGAGCGTGTCAGCAGCGAGCTTGGCTGCACGGATGCATGGCCGATCCAGCGCGAAACCTACACGCAATGGGTGATCGAGGATCGCTTCGGCAACGAGCGGCCGCCGTTCGAGCTGGCCGGCGCCACCATGAGCCACGATATTGCCGGCTACGATCGCGCCAAGCTGCGCCTGCTCAACGGTGCGCATTCCACCTTGGCATACCTCGGTTCGTTGATGAACCTGGAGACGGTCGCTGACGCGATGGGCGAGCCGCTGCTTGCCGGTTTCATCGAGCGGTTGATGCGCGAGAGCATCGCGCCGGTGATCGCCTTGCCGGAAGGTTTGCAGGCACCGGCGTATATCGATGCGATCCTTGCGCGTTTCCGCAATCCGGCGATCCGCCACCGCCTTGCGCAGATCGCATGGGATGGCTCGCAGAAATTGCCGGTGCGCTTGCTCAGCACGATTTCCGATGCGCTCGCCGCGAACAAGCCGATCGCCAGTCTCTGCCTTTCGATCGCGGCGTGGATGCAGTTCGTGCGCAGGCAGGCGCATCGAGGCGTGGCGCTGGTCGATCCTCTTCATGAGTCGCTGGCCGCCATGGGTCGCGCGTGCACGGGCCACGCTGCCAGCGACGTCGACGCCTTCCTGCAACTCGACGCGGTTTTCATCGCACCGCTATCGCGGGATGCACGATTCATCCACGCACTGCACGCCGCCTATGCCGCGCTCGCAGATGCCTCACCGGCAGCGATCACACACGCCTTGACCGCCGCCATGCACGGGGACCGACGATGAAACGCTTCCTGGCCATGCTTGGCCTGTTCGCCCTGCTCACCGCGCCGGTTGTCGCTGCGGAACTGCCGAAGGTCGTGATGGAAAACGGCGCCAGCCAGCTGATCGTGCATGGCAAGCCCTATCTCATTCTCGGCGGCGAACTCGGCAATTCGTCCGCCGGTACCGCAGCACAAGCCGATGCGATCCTGCCGCGCCTGGCCGCACTGCGTGTGAATACGGCATTGATACCCGAAGCTTGGGAGCAGATCGAGCCGACCGAAGACCATTTCGACTTCCGCCTACTCGATCATTGGATCGATGTGGCCCGCAAAAACCAGATGCATCTGGTGCTGCTATGGTTCGGCAGCTGGAAGAACGGCTTTTCCGATTACGCGCCAGCCTGGGTAAAAGCCGATACGCGTCGCTTTCCACGCGCACGCGCGATCGATGGCGCACCGCTGGATATCCTCTCGACCTTTGGCGAGGAAACCCTGCGCCTGGATAGCCGGGCTTTTGCCGCATTGATGGCACATCTGCGGACGAAGGATCCGCAGCAAACCGTGCTGATGGTGCAAGTCGAAAACGAGGTGGGCCTGGTGGGCGATGGACGCGATCGCTCCGCGTCAGCCGACCGCGCGTTTGCAGGCAACGTACCGGCATCGTTGATCCAGGCATTGCTGGCGAAGCGCGCGGCGTTGACGCCGGAACTTGCCGCACACTTCCATCCGCAGGGACACACCTGGAAAGAAGTCTTCGGCGATGCCGCGGACGAAGCCTTCATGGTGTGGCGCTATGCCGCCTACGCCGACGCGGTGGCGAGCGCCGGCAAGCAGCAGTACGCGCTGCCGATGTATATGAACGCACAGCTGCCGGCGCCGCTCGAACGCGCGGGCGAGTATCCAAGTGGCGCGTCGTATCCCTATTACCAGCAGATCTACCAGGCCGTCGCCACGCACATCGACTTCTATGCGCCGGATATCTACTGGCCCGACTTTGCACACTGGGTGCAGCGTTACCAGGCGCTTGGCAACCCGGTGTTCGTGCCGGAAGCGAAAATCGAGAGCGCGCCGTACAACGCCCTGTTTCTCTACGGCGAAGCAAAGGGCTTCGGCTTCTGCCCGTTCGGCATCGACAGCTTGAATCCGCCCAAGGACAAGCATGACGCGGAACCGCTGGTGATGCAGGCCTATGGCGCCCTCGGTCAGCTTGGCGGCGAACTGGTGCAAGCGCAGGTTGCCGGCCGCACGCGCGGACTGGTGCTGCATGCGACAAGCCCTCGCCCCACGCAGACGGTTTCACTGGGCGGCTATCTGTTCACGGCAACACTGTCGCGCTCATGGCCGGACAAGCACTTGCTGACCAACGATGGCGCGATGCTTCTGCTCGAATCCAAGCCCGGTGAGTTCTATGTCGTGGGCAGTGGCCTCACTGTCACCATGACGCGCGATCCAGACGTGGATGCTCGTGTGGCGGGCATCGCCAGCATTGAAGAAGTGTCGCGAACGGACACCGATTGGAAAGTTGTTCGGCGCTTGAATGGCGATCAGAGCAATCAGGGCCGGCAGCTCAGCATGGATCCCACTCAGATGCGGATTTATCGCGTGCGCCTGTATGCCGCGGAACGGTAACGCGCACGTTTTTCTCGTCATTCCGGCGAAGGCCGGAATCCAGTTTAAATACGTCGTGCGCAGCACACATCAATTTTTATGCTGAGTGCTTCGCACATCGTACTTCACTGGATTCCGGCCTGCGCCGGAATGACGGTTCGCTCCGAAATGTCTCGATGTAAGCCAGAAACTTTTTCTGGAATATCTAGCAAAAAACGTGGGAAAACCTGAGAGGAGCGGGGTTGCTTGTGCTTTAGCGTGTAGCCGAATTCACCAGATCTATTTTGCAGTGACGCCCGGTCCTCGCCGCTCGCTTCGCTCGCACCCCACCCTAGCCCTCCCCTGCTATCGCAGGGGAGGGAACTTGTCTCACAACTTGTAAGCGCGCTTCGGCAAGTCATACGCAAGCTCCACCGCCAACTCCGCCGCCTCATCCTCTTCCAGCCGATGCTCGGCCACCAGCTTGGCAAGAAACGCGCAATCCACCCGACGCGCCACGTCGTGCCGCGCCGGAATCGATAAAAACGCGCGCGTGTCATCGTTGAAGCCGACCGTGTTGTAGAACCCCGCACTGCTCAACGTCCATTCGCGAAAGCGCCACATGCCTTCCGGCGCATCGTGGAACCACCACGCCGGCCCCAGGTATAGCGACGGGTAATGCCCGGCCATCGGCGCCAGTTCACGGCCATATGTGCTTTCATCCAGCGTGAACAGGATCAGCTTGAAGCCCGGCTCGTTGCCGAAGCGGTCCAGCAACGGCTTCAACGCATGCACATAGTCGGTACGCAGCGGCAGATCCGCGCCCTTGTCGCGGCCATGGCGCTCAAACAGCTGACGATTGTGATTGCGCAAGCAACCGGGATGGAGTTGCATGACCAGCCCGTCGTCCAGGCTCATCGCCGCCATCTCGGTCAGCATCTGCGCGCGGAACAGTTCGGCGTCGTCGGCGCTCGCCTTGCCGCGCACCACCCGGTCGAACAGCTTGCCGGCTTCGGCGGCGGCGAGGTTCGCGGCCGCCGCGCTGGGATGGCCGTGATCGGTGGAGGTGGCGCCCGCTGCGGCAAAGAACGCGCGGCGCTTGCGGTGCGCACGCAGATAGCCGCTCCAGCTGTATACGTCCTCGCCGGTGATCTCGCCGAAGGTCTGCAACGCCGACGAAAAATGTTCGTGCCCGGGATCGACCACCACATCGGGGCGATAGGCCGTGATCACCTTGCCGTCCCATCCGCTGGCGCGAATGGCGGCATGATGTTGCAACGCATCGATCGGCGATTCGGTGGTCGCCAGCACTTCGATGCGAAAGCGTTCGAACAATGCGCGCGGACGGAACTCCGGTCGCCCCAGCGCGGCGGTGATGTGGTCGTAATACATATCCGCCGTGCGCGCCTCCAACCGGATGCGCAAGCCGAACACCTCATGGAAAACGTGATTCAGCCACATGCTCGACGGCGTGCCGCGGAACAGATGGAAATTCTGCGCAAACACCCGCCACGCGGCGCGTGGATCGACGTTGGCGCGCGAACCGTCGCGGCGTGGAATGCCCAGGCTGTCGAGCGAGATGCCCTGGCTGTAGAGCATGCGGAACACGTAGTGATCCGGCACCAGCAGCAATTCGGTGGCATTGGCGAACGGCGCGTTGTCCGCGAACCATGCCGGATCGGTATGGCCATGCGGGCTGATGATCGGCAAACCGGCGACCTGCGCATACAACTGGCGCGCGATCGACCGCTGCGTGGGATCGGACGGAAACAGACGATCCTGGTGCAGCTTGAAGGGAAGCATGGCAAGTTTCATGGCGTACGGACATTCCAGGAAGTGAGAGATCGGCTCAGCCGACGCATGGTTCGACGCATGGCGATTTGCCGGCCGAGAAAGCAGAGCGCGTCATGGCAACAGCACCGGCTGCAAGCGTGGCGCCAGCGCATGCACCACGGCCAGCGCAATCAAGTAAGCCGAACCGGCCAGCATGAATACCGGCACGTAACTGCCGGTGGCTTGCAGCAGCAGCCCGATTACGGTGGAGATCAGCATGCCGCCGACCGCGCCGGCGAATCCGCCCATGCCGACCACCGAGGCCACGGCATGGCGCGGAAACATATCCGAGGCCAGCGTATAGACGTTGGCCGACCAGCCTTGATGCCCGGCTGTCGCCATGCCGATCAACGCCACGGCCAGCCACAGATGATTGGCTCGTGCCGCAAAAACGACCGGCATGATCAGCAGTGCGCATATCAGCATGGTGGCTTTGCGCGCGTGGTTTGCGCTCCAGCCGCGGCGGATGAATCGACCCGCCAGCCAGCCGCCGGCAATGCTGCCCAGATCGGCCATCAGAAAGATCACCACCAGTGGCAAGCCAAGTTCCAGCAAGCTCAAGCCATAGCGCGCATGCAGGAATTTCGGCAGCCAGAACAGGAAGAACCACCAGATCGGATCGGTGATGAACTTGGCCGCGACCAAGGTCCAGGCCTGACGATGCCGCAGCAATTGCGACCACGGCACGCGCACCGCAACGGCGGGTTGGTGCCCGATATAAGCCCGTTCGGCCGCGGATAATTTGGCTTGTTCGCCGGGCGTTCGATACGTGCTCAGCCACATCACCAGCCACAGCGCGCTGAGCACGCTGGTGCAAAGAAAAGCCGCCTGCCAGCCCCAGCGTGTCGCAACGACCGGTACCAGCATCGGCGCCACCAGCGCGCCAATGTTCGAACCCGAATTGAAGATGCCGGCGGCCAGTGCACGCTCGCGCTGCGGAAACCATTCGGCGACCGCCTTGATCGCTGCCGGGAAGTTGCCGGATTCGCCCAAGCCCAACGCAAAACGCGCCGCCGCGAAACTGACGACGCCGGTGGCCAGCGCATGGCCGGCCGCGGCGAGGCTCCAGATGCCGATCGACAAGGCGTAACCGATACGCGTCCCGAACGTGTCGACGATGAAGCCGGCGCCCAACAGGCCAATGGCATAAGCCGTCTGGAACGCGGTGACGATGTAGCTGTACTGCAGCTCGCTCCAGCCCATGCTCTGCTGCAGGAACGGCGCCAGCACGCCTAGCACCTGGCGGTCGGTGTAATTGATGGTGGTGGCCAGCAACAGCATGGCGCAGACGCGCCAGCGATACCTGCCGACCCTCGCAACGGGCGATGTGGTCATGCTTGCTTCGCCTGGTTTATCCATGTCACGTACAGCCCCACTCGCATCCGGCCGCTTGCGCGGCCCCTCATCGAACATCGGCATACCCTGCCTGGACCGGCCCGGCGCCTTTGCCCGGCACCGCTCCGCCAACCGGGGCGGGCGCATATTTGTTAGCGCTATCATTAACACAGGCAATGACAAAAACCACCTTGCATAGCCGCAAAGCCCCTTTTCCGCGCTTCGTAACCAGCCTGATTTGGCTGTTTTCCCGTTATTTTCCCGAAGTCGGCGTGCCGTCCACCTCTCATGCTGCCATGCAGCGTGCCACCCGAAAATGTTAGCGCTACCGTTGGCGAACCAAGGGCGGCCGGCGCGCCAGGCAGACATCACGCCAAGTCACTTCACCGGACGTTCGACGGCATAACCAGAGCCATAAGAATTTTGGGAGGGGAGTACGGTGCAAAAATCAGTTGCAAGAACCCTGTTGTCGCGTGCCCTGACACTTGCGTTGCTCGGTACCGCGGGTGCGACCTATGCGCAGGACACATCAACGCCATCGCCGGCGCCTGCGCCGAATCAGCCATCAGCCAACACGCAAAATCAGGCGCAGCCAGCGTCATCCAAGCAGCCCAAGCAACTGGCGACTGTCAATGTCAGCGGCGGCTATCGCAACAGTATCGAGTTCTCCACCAACGCCAAGCGCGATGCGACGAATGTGGTGGATTCGGTGTATGCCGAAGATATTGGCAAGTTCCCGGACACCAATATCGCCGAATCGCTCAATCGCGTACCCGGCGTGCAGATTTCGCGCGACGTGGATGGCGAAGGCATGAACGTGCAGATTCGCGGCCTGGGTACGGACTTCACCAAGATCCTGCTCAACGGCGACCAGATCGCGGTCGCTTCATCCGGCACGCTGGGCGGGCAAAACCAGAATCGCGAAGTCGACCTCGATCTCCTGCCGAGCGAATTCTTCACCCAGCTGACCGTCAACAAGACGCCGCAGGCAGACATGACCGAGGGCGGCATTGCCGGCGTGGTGGACATGCGCACGACGCGCCCATTCGACAATCCCGGTACGCACCTGACGTACTCGGCGCAAAGCGACTACAACTCGATCGGCCACGACGTGAAGCCTCGCGGCGCCGTCATCGGCAGCTGGACCAACAAGTCCAACACGTTCGGCGTACTGGTCGGCCTGACCGCCTCGCGCAGCGACTACGATGTCCGCGGCTTCGAAACCATCGGCTGGACCACACCCTCGCCCGCTGGCGCGCAGTGCGTCGGCATTTCCGGTCCGTGCCAGAGCCCGGGCGGCAGCAGCTGGGTGATTCCGCGCACCGTGCCGGCGAATGCAGGCAATGGCCTGGTTCCCGGGCAAGCCATCAACAGCGCCTGGCTGCTGCAGCACAATCCTGACCTGAACGCGTCGCAGCTGGAAAATGCATTGATTCCGCGCCTGGGGCGCCCGGCCTACATCCAGGGCACCAACGATCACCAGGCGGGCTTGCTGTCGTTCGAATTCCGCCCGGACGAACGCGCGCATTTCTACCTGGATACGTTGTTCTCCAAGCAGGAGCGCGACTTCAACCGCCTGGACATGGACCTGATCGGCCGCAGCGGTTCGATGATTCCACTCAACATGCAGGTGGACAAGAACGACGTGGTCACCAACGCCACGTTTGCCAACGCGCAATACTTCCTGGAAGCCATTCCCTATCGGGAACATGTGCATTTCTACAATATCAATCCGGGTGGCGAGCTGCTGTTCGGCGCCGATGAAAACATCAAGCTCGATTTCCAGGGCTATACGCAACGCAGCTGGTACAGCAATTATCAACCGACGGTGGGCGTGATCTCGCCGACGACCACGGTGAATTTCAGCAATACCGGCGGCCCCTTCCCCACCATCACACCGAGCCTCGATCTCAACGATCCCAATGCAGGCTGGTCGTGGTATCGCTTGCAAGTGGCCAACGAAACGCGCGTCACCGCCAACAAGGGTGCGCGCGTGGACCTGCAATGGGGCGATGACGACAACAATCTGCGCGCCGGCATCGCCTACGACGATATCGCACGCCAGATCAAGGCGTATGTCGACAGCACGGCATGGCAGGGCTACGGCGAAAGCGCCATTCCGAAGTCGGCGATTCCCTCGTATTTCATGCCTGGGCCGGACGGCTTTATCGCGCCGAACTTCAACAGCGTGCTCAATGCCACCCACTATCCGTACTACACATCGATTGCGCCAATGGCAACGGGCGCGGTTACGGGCGCCAACGTCGGCGGTATCGAGGAGAGCACCTGGGCGTGGTACATCGAAGGCAACGGCAAGTTCGACCTTGGCGGCCACGACCTGCGGATCAACGGCGGTGTCCGTCACGCCTATACCGGCCAGGCCGTCACCGGCCCGGTGATTACCTCCACCGGCAAGGTCGGCGCCGGCACCGTCGAAGACAGGAACGCCTATGGCATCTATCTGCCCTCGTTCAACGCCGCCTTCAACGCGACGGACAACATCGTGCTGCGCCTGGCGGCCTCGCGCTCGATGACACGGCCCGACCCGAGCGCGATGACGCCCGGCGTCAACTACACCGATCCGGCCGCGGAAATCGCCAGCGAAGGCAATGACAAGCTCAAGCCTTATCTGGCGACCAACCTGGATTTCGGCGGCGAGTGGTACACCGGCAACGAGGGCTACGTGGCGCTGGACCTGTTCGGCAAGCGCATCACCGGCTTTACCGTCAACCAGACCAGCCTGGTGCCCTTCAACTCGCTGGGCGTGGCGTTCGACAGCCTGACGCCGACACAGCAGCAGTCGCTCGATCTGCGCGGCGGCCCCGATTCGGCGCAGGTGCAGGTGACGCAGCAGGTGAATGCGAACGGCACGCTTTCCATCAAGGGCGCCGAAGTAACCTGGGTGCAGCCGCTGGACTTCATCTACAAGGGCCTTGGCATCCAGACCAACTACACCGTCGTCTCGCAGCGAAATATCGGTTCGGGCGTGCCGGCCCAGGCGATCGGCATCTCGCCGCACACGTACAACCTTACCGGTTACTGGGAAGGTCATGGTGCGACGTTGCGCCTGGCCTATGTGTGGAATTCCGCGCAGATCAGCTCCACGCTGAATCAGAACGGCCTGCCGTTCGGGCAGATCAAGACGGATGCGCGCGGCCAGCTCGACTTTGGCGCGAGCTACCAGTTCGAGCATCTGCCATCGAAGCCGATGATCACGCTGGATGCGACCAACCTAACCAAAGCCAACTTCCGGCAGACGTTCACCTACTCCAACGCCACGTATGCGTTCTACACCCCGGGCTTTACGGTCATGCTCGGCATCCGCGGCAGTTTCTGATCGCACTTGATGAACCGGTGGCCCGCCTCGCTCAATCGCATTGACAGGCGGGCCGTATCGTATCCAACTTTCGACGACGCCCGAGGGAGCCACGAGTCAGAACGCATGAATAGCATTCCGCGAACGCTTACGGTCCTGGAAAAAATCGGCTACAGCCTTGGCGACCTGGCTGCCAACCTGATTTTTCAAACGCTGGTGACCTTTCTGGCGTTCTTCTACACCGACGTGTTCCGGATTCCTGCCGCGACCGCCGCCAGCATCATCTTCGTCGTCGGCATGTTTGGCGCGTTCGTGTTCACACCGGCCATCGGGTTGATGGCGGACCGCACGCACACGCGCTGGGGCAAATTCCGGCCATGGGTGTTGTGGACGGCGATTCCGTTCGGCGCGCTGTCACTGCTTGCCTTCAGTACGCCTGCGCTCGGGCCGCAAGCCAAGGTGACTTATGCCTGGGCGACTTATTCCCTGCTGGTGTTCGTGTATGTCGCGAACAACCTGCCGTATGCGGCGTTGAGCGGCGTGCTGACCGGCAACATGGCCGAGCGTAACAGTCTTTCGTCATATCGCTTTGTGGCAGTGATGGTGGCGCAATTCATCATCCAGGTGTTGTTGCTGCCGCTGGTGTTGATTCTTGGCGATGGCGACAAGGCGCGCGGTTTCCACAACGTCATGACATTGTTCGCCATCGTTGGCACGCTGTTCTTTTTGATCACCTTCTTTACGACGCGGGAACGCATCGTGCCGCAACGCGACCAGACGTCGAGCATCCGCGACGACCTGGCGGACCTGCTGCGCAATCGGCCGTGGCAGATCATGCTGGCGGTGACCATTCTGGTGTTCGTCAATCTCGCCTTGAAGGGTGGGATGTACATCTACTACTTCAAGTATTACCTCAACGACGCACAGCTTGCTTCGTTCCTCGATGGCGTCGGTTTCAACGGCTTTATCGCGGGCTTGAATCGACTGCTTGCCGCGCTTGGCCTGACCGAGTTCCGCTGGCCGAAAGATGCGCCGACGTCGGCCTTCAGCCTGTTCAATGCGCTCGGCATCATTTTCATGATGGTCGGCATCGGTTTTTCCAAGCGGCTGGCGGACCGGTTCGGCAAGCGCAACGTGTTCCGTGGCGCGTTGCTGGCGTCGACGCTGTTTCTGCTTGCGTTCTATGCCTATCCACCAACGGCGGTGGCGCCCGTTGTCGTTTCCTATATCTTCCACGGCTTTTTCTACGGCATCACCATTCCGCTGCTGTGGGCGATGATTGCCGACGTGGCCGATTACTCCGAATGGAAAAACCGCCGCCGTGCAACCGCCATCATCTTTTCCGCCATGTTGTGCGGGTTGAAGGTGGGGCTGAGCGTCGGTGGCGCGCTGGTGGCGGGCATTCTGGCGCTCTACGGTTATCACGCCGACGCGCCGGTGCAATCGGCCGATGCCGTCACCGGCATTCGCCTGGCCGTGAGCGTGCTGTGCTCCCTGCCTTTTTTGGCCGCGGTGGCGTTGATGTTCCTGTATGAGATCGACAAGCCACTGGAGCTGCGTATCGAGCAGGAACTGGGCGCACGCCGGCTTGAGGCGGCCCTGCCTTCCTGAATTTCAAAACAACTTTCTCGATGGATTTGTTTGATGTCCGACGAAACGGAAAAGCGCGACCTACCTGCATTGGCCGCCAATGCCATCTCAGCGCCCTTGGTCACGCACCTGTATACCGCCGATCCTTCCGCGCATGTCTTCAATGGCGCGATCTACATTTATCCCTCGCACGATATCGAAGGCGGCACGCCGTTCAACGACAACGGCGATCATTTCTGCATGGAGGACTATCACGTCTTTCGCATGGACTCCCCCGACGGCAAGGCCATCGATTGCGGCGTAGCGCTGCACGTGAAAGACGTCGCGTGGGCAGCGCGGCAGATGTGGGCTCCGGATGCTGCCAGCAAGAACGGGCGTTACTACCTTTATTTTCCAGCCAAGCGCGCGGACGGCATTTTTCAGATTGGCGTGGCGGTGGCGGAGCGGCCGGAAGGTCCGTTCACGGCGGAACCAGAACCCATTCGCGGTAGCTATTCGATCGATCCCGCCGTATACGAGGATGATGACGGCGCCCACTACATGTATTTCGGTGGCATCTGGGGCGGGCAGCTGCAGAACTATCGCGACAATGCGTATGACGAACGCCACGAGGAACCTGCCGGCGACGAGCCCGCGCTAGGGCCCCGTATCGCGCGGCTGAGCGATGACATGCGGCAGTTTGCGGAAGCATCGCGCGAGGTCGTCATTCTCGACCAGGATGGACATCCGCTGCGGGCAGGCGATCATGCGCGCCGCTTCTTCGAAGCGCCGTGGCTGCACAAGCACGAAGGCACCTATTACTTCTCGTACTCCACCGGCGACACGCATTTCATCTGCTACGCCACCGGCGACAATCCCTATGGGCCATTTACCTACCAGGGGCAGATTTTGAGCGAAGTGGTCGGCTGGACCACACATCACTCCATTTGCCAGTTCGCCGGCAAGTGGTACCTGTTCTACCACGACTCGGTTTTGTCGGGCGGCGCCACGCATCTGCGCTCGATCAAGATGACGGAATTGCAGCATGATGCGCAGGGCCGAATTCTGCGTATTGATCCCTATGGACGTTGACACGGGAAACATACTGCCGCGCGCCCATGCGCTGACGCCGTTGGCGCCTGGCGCTCGTCTACGGATCCGCCATGGCGAAATGGTGGTTGATGTTGCTCCAGAAGCGGGCGGTCGCATCGCGCAGATCACGCGTAACGGTTTGCCTTGGCTGGTCGATTACGATGCGAATCATGCCGCGATGATTGCGTGGGGCTCCTATCCCATGCTGCCTTGGGCGGGTCGCATCCGGCATGGACGATTTCGCTTTGAGGGTCGGGATTATCAGCTGCCGATCAATCTGGACCATCACGCAATTCATGGTGTTGCGCTGGCCATGCCATGGCGGGTCGATGCGCATGCACCCGCGCATGTCGAACTATCGCTTGCGCTGCCTACCGATGCGCACTGGCCTTTCGGCGGCTCGGCTCACCAACACATCGAGGTGAGCGAAGATCAGCTGAGGATGACGCTGACGGTACGTGCAGGCGAGCGTGCGATGCCGGTGACGATCGGATGGCACCCATGGTTTCACAAACCTAATCGCGTCGATATCCACCCTGGCCTTGTCTACCCGCGCGACGCGGAAGATATTGCTACCCTGCCCTTGGCCGATCCGCCGCCCGGCCCTTGGAACGATTGCTTTCTCAACGACAAGCCCGTAGTCATTCACGGGCAGGGGCAAAGCGTCCAGCTTACGTCAAGTTGCGATCACATCGTGGTCTATGACGAACCGACGCACGCGACGTGCATCGAGCCACAAAGTGGGCCGCCCGATGCGTTCAATCTTGGGCGCGCGGCGTATTTGTCGCCGGATTCATCGCTATCCGTCTGGTTGCTGTTGAAATGGCTGAAATAAGACAACCCGCCGTTGGGGTCGCAGAAACGCTTGCCGAAGGCGTGTAGCCTGGATGCTGGGATTTGCGTTGCTCATCCCAGCCTAGTTACTTATCGCCGCAACGGATATTCCAGCGGCGGTGCTTTCTGGCCGTGCAACGGCGCCAGCGACTCGAACTTCTCCTGATATTCGTCGGTGATCTGCTTGGCATCGTCGCTGCTACTGATCACACGCGGCGTGATCAGCACAATCAGCTCCGTGCGATCCTTTTTGTTGTCAGTTGAACCAAACAACTTACCGAGAATAGGAACACGGCTTAAAAACGGAACGCCAGAATTGGCACCGATATCCTGTTGTTGAATAAGGCCACCGAGCAGCACGGTCTGGCCGTTCTGCACACTTAGCTGAGTGGCGATCTGGCGTTGCGAGATAGTGGGATTGTTCGCGCCACTGGCAATGCCCTGGGATTGACTGACCTGCTGGTCGATATTCAAGTAGATCAGGCCACCTGGGTTCACACGGGGCTGCACGTCGAGAATGACACCTGTATTGATGTATTGAACTTCGCCCACGGTAGTGCCTGTACCTGTGCCTACGCCTTGGTAGTAGGTCTGGTTCACCGGTATCTGGTCACCTACCGCGATGTGCGCGACTTGATTGTTGAGAACAACCAGCGACGGCGCGGACAGTGTTTTTGTATTTTGGCTGGTTTCCAGTGCATTGAGCGCAACCTGGAACTTTCCGCCTGGACTCAGGAATGAATAGTAGAAGGGCTGCCCACTGTACGTGTTGGTTGAGACACTGCCATTGCCAATTCCACCGCCCAGGCCAATCCAGCGGTGCGCACCAGGATAGCCTGGCGTAAATCCATTACTGGTTTGCTGGCCGCCGGCCAGTCCCTGCAAATACCACTGTACGCCGAACTGGAATTCACCCGTCAGCGATACCTCGAACACCCGCGTCTCGATCTGCACCTGCAATGGTGCAACGTCGAGTTGCTTGATCACGCTGAGTATTTCGAGCCACTGTGCGGGGCGCGCACGAACCAGCAACTGATTGTTGGCACTAACCGAACCGATGCGAATGCTGCCGTCTTTCGAGCTGTAGCCCTGGTCCTGACTTTGTGTATTGGCTAGACCACCGTTCGAGCCAACGCCACTTATACCGGTACCAGTGCCGGTCCCCCCTGTCGACGAGGAACCAAAGCCTCCGCTCGAATAAGAATTGCCGCCAATACTACTGCTGCCACCGATGCCACTGGAAAGCCCGCTGCCGGTGCCACCTGCAGTAGAACTACCGAAGCTGCCGGCGGTACTGCCCATACCACTGCTATTGCCACTGGCGTTGTTGCCTATACCTAATGTGGTGGCGCCGCCTGCGCCAGGCGCAACGCTGCCGCCGCGGTCAGAAGATCCGCCGCCATTGTCGGTGTAGATTTGCGCCAGATAGTGCGCCATGTCAGCGGCAGCAATATTGCGCACGTCATAGACGTACAACTGCGGCTCGTTGCCGCCACCCAGATCGATCTTCGCAATCCAGTCACGAATTTCACTGAGATAGCTCGGCTGCGTGCTGATCACCACCAGCGCATTGGTGCGCTTGATAGGAATAAAACGGAACATGCCGGCCAATGGCGTATCGCCTTTTGGACCGAACATGCCATCAAGCTGCGGCATCAACTCTTCGACGTTGGCGTGTTGCAGGTTGAACACGCCGACGGACATGCCGCGCAGCCAATCCACATCGAAGGTGTGGATGGTGCGGCTGTAGTTATCGAGTTCGTCGGGCGTGCCCGATACAACGATCACGTTGCGGGCATTGTCGACCAGCAAGATCGAATCCGCGCGTGCGAACGGCTTCAGCAGCTTCTGCATCTGGTCGGCAGCGATGTAGTGCAGCGGAAACAGGCGCGCCTGCAAGCCACCAGCAGGTGCCGCAGCGCCAAGGCTGGGTGCAACATTGCCTGCCACGGCGTCTTTCTCGGGCATCACGACGTAACGCCCATCGGTTTTCACCAGTGCGTTATGCGTCCACGACAGCAGCGTCTCCAGGATCGGCATCGCCTGGCTGCTGTCCACCGGCTCGGAGGTGGAGAAGGAGATGTTGCCCTGCACACCCGGCACGATGGTGTAGTTCTCGTGCAGCAGGTCGCCGAGGATCGCTTTCACCACCGCCTGCACCGGCTGGTTTTCGAAGTTGAAGGTCACCGCACCGGCGCCGGAAGCGGCGCGCCGTGGCGTGGCAAGGCCGGTCGGCTTGACGAACTGCCCGGTGCCTTCCTTGATGCTGGCCACCGCCGGCGCCGGTGGCGTGTTGTTGAGATTGTTGTTGAGCGGCTCGGGCTGTGGCGCGGGCTTTTCGGTGCCGGCGACTGCCTCGCGTTCCAGCTCGTGGTTGTCCTGCACCATCGGCTTGTTGGCCGCGCAGCCGCTCAGGAAAACCGCCAGCGCGATCGCGCCGATGCGCAGGGCATGGCGTGGGTTAGGTTGCGTGCGCGTGTGTGACATGGATCAGTGTTCTCCCTGGTTCCCTTGTTGCCGTTGCTGTTGCTGCTGGGAACGCTGCTTGAGGATGGCGGCCCGGAGTTTTTGCAAGCGCTCCGCTTGCGCATTGTTGGGTGAGGGCGATGGCGGCGTGGGATGCATCATCTCGCCGTTTTGCGGCTGCGGTGTGCCCGGCCCCGGTCCCGGCGGCGGGTTCATCGGTACCGCGCCTGCTGGCGCATTGGGCTGGGGGGCCGGCTGGTCGATGGGCGCACCGGCAGGCAGTTTCAGTTCCGTGCGTCCGCTGGGCGAGGTGAAAATGGCCGAGCGAGGTAATACCTGGATCAACTTCCAGTTGCTGTCGGGCAAGGTCGCTCCCTCGCGTACGCTTACCTGTTTGTCTTCATCTTTGCCGTTGACGGGGCCGAGCAAGGCGATGTGCAGCTTGGGCGTAAGGATGATGCCGGTGAGCTGCAGGTCGCCCAGGCTTACGCCTTCGCTACCGCCGCCCTGGGTGACGATCGGTTTGCGGTCGGCGCTGAACAAAGGGTGTTCCCAGGTTTGCGCATAGCTCGGCAGCGGCGCGGGCGTAGGCAGCATCACGGCGCGCGCGGCCGGCAGCGGCGGCACCGGGCGTGGCGGATCCCAACTGACGCCATGCCCCACGCCGAACAGCAGCGACACCAGCACGATGCCGAGCACCGCCACGGCGGCCGCGAACACAGGCGTCAGACGACGTTGCGAGGCGGCGTTCATTCCTCGTCCCCTCCTGCCGGCTGTTCGGTCGGGTTCGCCCCATTGCCATTGGCCGGCGGCGTGCCGGACGCATTGGATGCACGCACGTAGCCGGCCAGCGTGAACTGCACTTCCAGCGGCGCGACGTTCTTTTGCTGGTTGACCAGCGGATTGCGGTACACGCTGAAGTCCTGCACGAACAGGTACGGCTTGCCTTTCTCCAGCGTGTAGAGCAATCCGACCAGCGGCTGCATGTCGCAATGCAGGCTGATGCTGACCACGACCTTCTGATAAGGATCGGTGGAGGTCGCGCCTGGATTGTTCACTGGCATTTTCTGGCTGACTTCGCAGCTGCCTTCTTGCGCGAACTTGGCGGCATCGTCCACCACACGCTGCATCAGCGCGGCCGATGCTGCATTGGGATCGCTTTCCGGCAGGAAGGTGCTGCTGTCGGTCTGGTTGTGGCCGAGTTCTTCGATGCGTTTTTGCAGTTGCGGCTTTTCCGCGATGGCGGCGGCGTAGCGGCTTTGCGTGTCGCGCAGGTCGTCCATCTGGCTGTCGACGTCGCGCAGCGGCGACACGAACCACCAATGCAGCAGCAGGAAATACGCCAGCACCAGCACAAGCAGCAGCAGGCCTATTGCCGCGATGCGGCTTTCCGCCGGCTTCATGGGCCGCATCTTCATGGCGTGCCTCCTGCGCTGCTGCTCGCGGCAGGCTTGCCGGTGGCAGGCTTGTGCAGCTGCGCATCCATGAAGAAACGCTCTTTGTTGGTGGCCGGGTCGCGCTGGATCACACCCTGGAAGTTCGCGCCGGTGAGCAGCTTGCTGCCTTGCAGGACGTCGATCAGCGAAGCGGCTTTGGCGCTCTGCCCCTGGATGCCGACGCGGCCGGAACTGTCGACGGTGAAGCGCTCCAGCCAGGTGTCGTCCGGAATGCGTGCGGTGAGGTCTTGCAACACGTCCACTACGGCAACGGAATCGGTCTTGCGCTTGGCCAGGAAACCGGCGGCGCCGGTGCTGTCTTCCAGTTGCTTGCGCAGCTGCGCGATCTTCTGAGCATCGGCGCGCATGTCGTCGACCTGGGTCTGCATGGCGGCGAGCGCTTCCTGGCGGTTGTGCAGGTATTGGCCCAGGCACAGCACCAGCAGCAGCAATGCCCCCACAGCGAGCGCAAGGTTGAGCCGTCGCCGCGGATCGCGATGCGCGCGTGCGCGTTCCGGTGGCAGCAGGTTCACGCCGAGGCGCGCATCGCCGTCGCACAAATCCACCGCGTCGATGGCAATGCCGGCATTGCGCAGATGTTCGAGCTTGGCATCCACCGCGGCGCGCGGGGCTACCACCAGTTCGGCGGCGATGCGGCCGGCCGGCGCAGGGCTCTTCAGTTCGCGCAGGTCGTAGTAAACCTGGTCGACACGGAACGGCGTTTGCCGATCCATTTCGAACGCGCCTATCTGGCGCAGGTTGTCGCGCGCGGCTTCGGGCAACAGCAGGCGACGGCGCAACACCGCTTCCTGCGGCAGGCACAGCGCCAAGCGCAGATCTTGCTTGTCCACGTCAGCCACGGCGGCATTCAACAGGGCTTGCTGCTCGGGCGCATCCAGCGTGTCGGCCCACGGCGCCGATGCTTGCGGCTGGCCGCTGCGGCGCACGGACCATTGGCCGTCGTGATGGTGCAGCAGGCACCATACGTTGCCGCCGCCGAAAAATGCCTGCCAGCGCACCGGCAGCAGCGCGCGCAACTCGCCCCACCACCAGGCGAAGAAGGCCGGCAACGGCGAGCCGCGCCATGCACGGCGTGCGCGCTCAAGTTGCGGTCGCAGTGTCTGCGTTGCGGAATTCACTCCCCGTCTCCCTCTTGCCAGCGCAGCACCGCAAAAGCCTGCGAACCGGGCCGATATCCTTGCAAGCGTACCGTGACACGCAAGATAGCGCGCGTGCCGTCGGCGAGCTCGGCCTCTGAACGAATACTATGCGTGATGCCATTGTTGGCGACCAGCCCCGCTGCAGCATTGGCGCCTGCCGACGAGGTGGGACGCGCGGCGATGATCGCTGCGGCATGTTGCAGATCCATGCCAGGAACCGACGCCAGGGCAAGCAGCGGCGCGGTGTTGGGATCGGGGCTGGCGCGGCCTGACCAGATCGTGACGTACGGCGCAATTTTCGCGTAGAGATCGGGTGTGATGCCCAGCACCATCTGCAACTCTTCCACACTGGCAAACGGGCCGTTGCGCGGACCATAGTCGCGGCCGGCCGCAACGTAGGCCGCCTTGCGCTGCGCGATCTGCTGCGGCGAAATCGGAAAGCTGCGCCAATCGACGATCGCTTGCGTGATCTGGCTCGCATGCGGCACATCGACACCCGCGTTCTGCAGCAAACGCGTGAGCACATCGGGCGACGCTGCGTTGAGATCCACCTTGCCGCTTTCCGCCGTGGCCGATACACCGACTTTGGCATGCTCGAATTCGAACGGATAGACGCGGCCGTCGGCAATCCAGCGGTCGTTGACGTTGGGCGCCTGCAGCGCATAGATCGCCCGCATCACGCCCGCTTCCGCGGCGTAATGCGCCCGCGCCTGTTCGAATTGGTAGCTGGACTGCAAGCCTTCGGTATGCGCCAGCACCGCGTATCCGCCCAGCAGGATGGCGAGCAAGGTGCAGGCCCACATCACCAACAGCAAGGCGACGCCGCGTTGATGTCTGCCGAGCGTGCGCGTCATGGCCCCACTCCCGGTCCGCGCAAGCCGCGCAGCAGGTTGCCCGGTCCCTGCATGGCCGCCGCATTCACGCGCAAGGGCACGCTCAGCGTCGGCCACGGGCGGTCTTTATCCAGCGCCAACTTGATGGTGACCAGGTTCGGCATGGTCGCGGGCGCGTTCCAATTGTTTTGCCAATCCATCGGCTGGCCTTGCTGGTTGAGGCCGCGATAGCTGAAGCTGCCATCGACCACGCCGTCCAGCAGCACCTGCGGTTCACCCAGCGCCTTCGGCTCGCCGCCGTCGGGCGGCAATACGGCAAGGCTGGCGACCAGTTGCTTGCCGTGTTCGCCATCGACCAGTTTCACTTCGATCAGCTGCGGCCCCATGCGCCCGAGATAGCCGGGCAATGGCGCGACGAAACGCATGCTGTCGCCGCTGCCGACGAAGAACACGCCGTTGCCGTCGTTGTCGTGCGCCATCGGCTGCGCCATTGCCTGCGCGAGTTCGCGGCTCAGGAACTGTTGTGCGGAACGTATTTCGTCGAGCTGCTCGATCTTCACCGAGCCGGCCTGCACGGTGTGCGTGGCCGAGCGCACGCCGGAGTACACGCCGAGCAGCAGCAGCGCGAGCAAGGCCATGGCGGCGAGGACTTCGAGCAGGGTGAAGCCGGCCATTTGTTTGCATTGGCGCATCGCCTCTCTTCCGGAGGGAGAGGGGTGAGCTTTGCGGCAGGGTTGGCGCATGAAGTGCATCATGGCGCGTTGCTACCGATCCGCAGCGTGCTGAAACGCGCCGTGTGCTCGAACGGCGCCGCGCCCCACATCACATCGAGATCAAGCTTGTACATCCGGAACGCGTAGGGCGTAGTTGCCGGCGCACTGTTCGGCAGCGTCCAGGGCGAGACCTGCAAGCGCCAGCGAAAGCGCTTGTCGAACTTTCCTTGCGTTACGCCAGGCTGCAACGGCTCCAGTACAAAACGCGTATCGAGCGCCGAGCGCGCCCACAACGCCGCCTGCGTATAGTCGGAGGCCTTCTGCGTCAGCCGGATCGAACCGCCAGCCACTTCCATCAGTGCGCCGAAAGCGATTGCCAGCAACATGATGGCGGCGATGACTTCCAGCAGGCTGAATCCCCGTGCATGGCGGCGAAGCGATCGGCTCACGTGTGCTTGGCCGTATCGAAAATGGTGATGGCGCCCGTCAGCCACGACACGTTGACGTGCCATTCGCGCTGGCCGCTGCGCAAAGTAATGCGTCCGCCGGTGGAACTGCCGTCAGGGAAAAAACGAATGCGTGCGATCTGGCCGCCGGATTGATCGCTGGCGGCGCTGGTAACGGAAAGCGCCAACCCTTTCGGCAGACGTATGTCGTGCTTGTCCGCGCCGCGATACGTGGCCCCGGTGGTATCCACCTCGAACACGCGCTGCTCGCCGTGCACGATGGCTTGTGTGCGCGTGGCGCGCAGCGATGCGGCCAGTTCGCCGGCCGCGGCATTGATGCGCGCGCTGGCCAGGCCATGCGCCACCGAGATCGACACCGCCGCGGCGGCGATGCCGATGAGGATGATGACGGCGAGCATTTCCAGCAAGGTGAAGCCGCGCGCGCTTTTCTCTCTCGTCGTCCCGGCGCACGTCGGGCGCCTGTGTCTTGCTCGCCCCACCAAGTCGCTAGGCCCCGGCGTTCGCCGGGGCGACGAATCGGTGGTGCTTTCAAATACGTGCCTGGAACCGCTCTCGTCGCGAGAGCAGTTCCTCGCCCTGATCCTCTTCCCCATGGGGAAAAGAAGTCGGGCGCGCGCATCAATCACTGCCAGTTCCCCACATCCGCGTCATAGCCCTCCCCGCCGGGCTTGCCATCGCGGCCATAGAAAATCAGGTCATAGTTGCCGTGCTCGCCCGGATACTTGTAGCCAAAGTCGTGACCCCACGGATCCTTCAGCTGCGACGGCTTGACGTACGGGCCCTGCCAGTTGGTGGCATTGGCAGGCTTGCTGACCAGATCCCCGATCTGCCCGGGCGGCGAACCGTTGTCCAGGGCATAGGCGTCGATGGCCTGGCTCAAGGTGGTGAGCTGGGCTTTGCCGGCACCGAACTTGCCCTTGTCCACGCTGCTGCCGACCTGGCGCACCACGATGGCACCGACGATGCCGATCAGCACGATCACGGCCAGCATTTCCAGCAAAGTGAAACCCGCGCTGCGATGAGGGTGGCGCAGCTGCCGGGTCCGCGGATATCTGTACTGCATAGGTTGGTTTCTCCGTATCGAAGCGTGGAATAAAAAACTATGGAATTCGGACAACGGCGATCATTGGATGTTGCTGGTAAGGCTGAGCAGCGGCAGCAGGATCGCCGCCATGATGATGGCCACGAACACCGTCATCACGATGGTGAGCGCGGGCACCAGCGCGGCCAGCAGGCGATCGATCGAGCGCCGGCTCTCCAGCTCGAAGGTGTCGGCCACCTTCAGCAGCATGGTGTCGAGCTGCCCGGCTTCCTCGCCCACCTGCACCATCTGGATGGCCAGGCGCGGGAAACGCTGCGATTGACCGAGCGCGAGACTCAAACCGTTGCCGTCTTTCACCATGTCGGTGGCGTGCACCAGCGATTCGTCCAGTGCGCGATTGGAGGTGACCATGCGCGCAATGCCCAGGGCGGACAGCAATGGCACGCCGTTCTTCACCAGCGTGCCGAGCGTGCGTGCAAGGCGCGCGGTTTCCACCTTCAGCACCAGCGGGCCGATCAGGCGCATCTTCAACAACCGCTCGTGCCAGGCCAGGCGCGATACCGGATCGCGCATGCGCGAGCGCCAGATCATGACGCCGCCGACCACGATCGCGATGATCAGCCACCACCAGTCCTGCATGGTCGTGCCCAAGGCAAGGACGACGCGGGTGATCCAGGGAATCGGCACCTGCATGTCCTGGAAGATCGGCACGAACTGCGGCACCACGTAGGTGAGCAGCAACAGCAGCGAACCGAGCACGCCGACCATCAGGAACGCCGGATAGATCAGCGCATTGATGATGCTGCCGCGCAGCTGTTGCGTGCGCTCCAGGTAGTCGGCCAGGCGGCGCAGCGTGTCTTCCAGCGAGCCGCCGACTTCGCCGGCGCGCACCAATGCGATGTAGAGCTTTGGAAAGACGCCGTGTTCTTCGTCCATCGCTTGCGACAGCGGCGTGCCGCCGCGCACGCGATCGCGCACGCGTTCGATCAGTTTCTTGGCGTGCTCGCCTTCGGGCAGATCCATCAGGATGCCGAGTGCGCGATCCAGCGGTTGGCCTGCGCCAAGCAGCGTCGCCAGTTGATGCGTGAATTGCGCCAGCTGGTCGCCGCTGAAAGGGCCGCGCTTGAACAAGCGTGCGAAACCGCCGCCGGCGCCTTCCGCATCCGCGGGCTTGGCTTCCAGCGGTGTGTGGCCCTGGTCCTGCAGGCGCACGATCACTTCGTCGAGGCTGGCGGCCTCCATCTGTCCTTCCACGATTTCGCCGGAGGTGCTGACGGCGCGATAGCGGAACTGGCTCATAGATGGGGCTCCTCCCCCTGCAAGCAGGGGGAGGTGGGGAGGGGGTTGTTCGAGCTTGCCGTGATGTTTGAAATCATCGCGGAACTGGGGACTTCACCCCACCCCAGCCCCTGAGGTATCCACAGGTTTTTTTGCCAGCTAACTCGGAAAAATCCTGGGGTTACATGGAGTCCATTTCGAAGCGAATCGTCATTCCGGCGAAGGCCGGAATCCAGTCCAAATACGTCGTGTGCAGCACACATTACTTTTTTATTCTGAGTGCTTCGCACATCGTGTTCCACTGGATTCCGGCCTTCGCCGGAATGACGAACAAAAACGTCGGGATACCTCAACCCTAGCCCTCCCCTATTGCACGTAGGGGAGGGAATAAGTCGATGCAGCTCGCGGCCCTCAACCCTCTTGCGTAACACGCAACACCTCCTCGATGGTGGTGATGCCCGCCACGGCCTTGGCGATGCCGTCCTCGTACATCGTGCGCATGCCCTCGGCGCGCCCCTGGCGTTCGATTTCGCTGGCATCGGCACGTTGCATCACCAGGCGGCGAAGGGAGTCGCTCATCACCAGGAATTCCATGATGGCGCGGCGGCCACGGTAACCGGTGGGATTGGACGCGCTGGTGCCGGGTTTCCACAAGCGGATCGGTCGCTCGTCGGTGTATTTCTCCAGCTCGAATTCCTTGATGACTTCCGGCGGCGCGTCGTAGGGGATGGCGGTTTCCGGGTCGAGGCGGCGCACCAGGCGCTGCGCAAGGATGCCGTTGACGGTGGAGCCGAGCAGGTAATCTTCCACGCCCATGTCGAGTAAGCGCGTGACGCCGCCCGATGCGCTGTTGGTGTGCAGGGTGGACAGCACCAAGTGGCCGGTCAGTGCGGACTGGATCGCGATGCGGCAGGTTTCCAGGTCGCGCATTTCGCCGATCATGA